>CAKZYH010000018.1 GCA_937884725.1 uncultured Paracoccaceae bacterium | reverse complement strand
CCCTTGGCCTTTAGGATTTCCGCGGCCATTTAAGACCGTTGGTGCCCAGGAGAGGACTCGAACCTCCACGGGTTGCCCCACACGGACCTGAACCGTGCGCGTCTACCAGTTCCGCCACCTGGGCACTTGGGAGCCGCGGGTAAGCCGGCTGCCCCGCTTTGTCAACGCTGTCGGGTGGGCAGCCGGCCTTAAGCAGGCAAAATCTGCGCCGCGAGCGCGACCCAAAGCGACAGCACAACTGCCGTAACGAGCGTGTAGAGACCATTCCAGCGCAAGCCGACATGAAGGGCAGACCGGCCGGCGAACGAGCCAATCAAAAGCGTCGTAGCCGTGAACGGTGAACTCGCGCCTGCAAGTGACCATCCCGCCGTGATCGCCGTCAAAATTGCGATGGGTGACACACCAAGGCTTGCCGCACTCGGCAGCAAAGGGGCGATCAGCGCAGACGACAGGATCGGGTTCATCCCCACCTGGCCAAGCAGCGGAAACAGCCAAACCATCGCGACAAGGAGCACCGTTGCGGGGACCGCCGCGAGATCAATGCCAGACGCGGCAAGCAATGGTGCCAAGCGATCCGCGCCAAGGCTTCCAATCGCGCCAGCCATCATCAGAAGGACAAGAGTGTCACGGTAGTTGGGCAGCTCCTTGCCGCCATACTGGACGAGCCGCGCCACGACAGGATCGCCGCCTCCGCGCCGCTGAAGCGCCAGCCACACCACCGACAGGAGCGGCACGAACACAATCACGATAATCACCACCCGAGCGCCGGTGATGAGCTGGAGCGCTGTAACCCCCGCGACTAGAACGCCAAGAAGGATCAAGAGCGGCATCACCGCGTGCCATCGATCGTCTATCACACGGCGCGGAACCGGAACGGTTCGCCTTGGCTTGAAGATGGTGTCGAGGGCGTAGCCGGTGCCCGCCATCAAAGCACCGGTGATGAAGCCGGGCACCACGGCGGCGGCCCAGCTTGTCCCAGCGACAAAAGTGGTGGTGAGCGCTACCGCGTAGGATAGGGGCGACCAGGGCAGCGCCGACAAAAACCCGCGTTGGATCGCAAGCAGCATCCGCCGGGTGCGTATCTGCCTGATCGTTTCGTCGCGTTCCCCGCGCGCGCTCGACACCGCCAGATTACCCAACAGGGCAATCGCACCATAGTTGAGGATGAGCGCAAAAAGCTGGCCACCCACCGTCAGTGCAGCATAACGCCGACCAGGCGGCTGGTTAGCGAGGTAACGCCCGCACCGGCGGATTGCAGGGGATGTGTCAGCGACGTGGCGTAGTAGGCTGAGTGCAGTAAAGAAGGCGCCGATAAATCCGGCGAGCGCCGCAGCCTCGCGCACGTCAGCGCCCGGCGTTGGGCTGAGGAGCACCGTCGCTCCGACCAACGCAACTCCCACCACGAGGAACGCCAGACTCGCACGACCAACCGTCGGTGCGAGTGCGGCAAGGAGGATGAAGACCGCCACCTCGACCGCGGTGCCAATCCCCTCAACCAGCTGCACTTCATCGATGACGAGTAGCGCTGCCACCAGCCACAGCAGCGCGCCCGCGAGTTGATCGCGCCGCTGGGGCTGCACCGCGTCCAACAACCACCTCACGTTCAATGGGTGCCCCTCTGGTCGGCCGCCGACAAATGCTGAAGGCTGACAGCTCAACGCTGCGTCGCATCGACGAAAACTTGCGCAGCGTGGCTGAACCAGGCAAGCCACGCTCAAACCCTTGTACGCAATTGAGCCGTTTTTGCGCCGCGCACAATGGGCGAGCCAGTTGGAGAGACTGCAATGCAGGTAGCCGTCATTGGCAGCGGATATGTTGGGCTAGTGTCGGGCGCGTGCTTCGCCGACTTTGGCCATCATGTGATCTGCGTCGATACCGACGCGGCCAAGATCGAGCGGCTGCAGCGCGGCGAGATCCCGATCTTCGAGCCAGGGCTTGAGGCGCTTGTGCAGTCGAATGTGAGCTCTGGTCGACTGGGATTTGTGTCGGATGCCGGCGACGCAGTCCCGCAAGCCGACGTAGTGTTTCTGGCGGTAGGGACGCCTTCGCGGCGGGGCGACGGCCACGCCGACCTCACCTACGTCTACGCCGCGGCGGCCGACGTCGCGAAGTTCCTGCGCGGGTACACTGTGGTTGTCTCGAAATCGACGGTCCCCGTGGGAACGGGCGACGAGGTTGAGAGCATTATTCGCCGTGTGGCTCCGGACGCCGACTTTGATGTGGCGTCCAACCCGGAGTTTTTGCGCGAAGGGGCGGCCATCGACGACTTTAAGCGGCCGGACCGCATCGTTGTGGGCGTGGAGAGCGAGCGGGCGGAAGACACTCTACGCGAACTCTACCGACCGCTTTACCTCAACGAAGCGCCGTTGGTGGTGACCGACCGGCGGACCGCGGAGCTGACGAAGTACGCCGCAAACGCGTTTCTGGCGCTGAAGATCGGCTTCATCAACGAAATCGCCGACCTGTGCGAGGCGGTCGGGGCAAACGTTCAGAATGTCGCGCGGGGCATCGGCCTGGACAAACGGATCGGCCCGAAATTCCTGAACTCAGGCCCAGGGTATGGCGGATCTTGCTTCCCCAAAGATACGCTCGCGCTGTCGCGCACGGCGCACGTTGCACAATCCCCCATGTCCATAGTGGATGCGGTCATCTCAGCCAACGACGCCCGGAAGAAGGCCATGGCTGCGCGCATCATCGAGGCCGCCGGCGGTGACGTGGCGGGCAAGACCATCGCGATCTTGGGGCTCACCTTTAAGCCCAACACCGACGACATGCGCGATGCCCCCAGCCTGGTGATCGTTCCGGCGCTGCAGAACGCTGGCGCCACCATTCGCGCTTTCGATCCGGAGGGCATGGACGAGGCCGCCAAGCATTTCGACAATGTCACGTTCACAACAGGCACCTACGAATGCCTGAATGGGGCAGATCTGGCGGTGATCATCACCGAGTGGAACGAGTTTCGCGCCATTGATCTGGGGCGAGCCGCACAGATGCTGTCGTCAAAAGTCCTTGTCGACTTACGCAATATCTATCAGCCGTCGGAAGTAACGCGAGCCGGACTAACCTACATTTCCGTCGGCCGGCCAGACGTCGTCCGAGGTAAAGCCTCGCCCGCGTCGCTCACTGTCGTGGCCAACCCCTAAGCTGTGAGAGCGTGCGCTGTGACGGGCCGAGGCTGCCAGTTGGGATTGATGTGGGTCGCGGCGGTCGGCTGCCGCGTCCCTCACGCTATGCCACGCAAAGTGAAGGTATCTCGGGCTTATGGCTGACTGGGGCGTTCTCGCAGCGTTTTTCTCCGCCGCGCTGGTGATTGGCTACATGCCGGGCCCGGCGATGGTCTACGCCACCGCCCAAGCGATGGCGCGAGGCCGCCGGGCGGGTTTTATGGCCGCGCTCGGGCTACACCTTGGCTGTTACGTCCACGTCGCAGCGGCGGCGCTCGGCCTATCGGCGCTCTTCGTGGCGGTCCCTTGGCTCTACATGGTGGTCAAGTTCGTTGGCGCCGGATACCTCGTTTATCTGGGCTTGCGCCTTATCCTGCGCCGCAAGCCACAACCTGATGCGCTCAACGTTACCCTACCGCCCCAGCGCACAGCACGCGCCGCGTTCCTGCAAAGCATGGTGGTTGAAATCCTCAATCCCAAGACTGCGTTGTTTTTCTTGGCGTTTTTACCACAGTTCGTGGATCAATCCGGCTCACTCCCGATCTGGGCCCAGCTGCTCATTCTGGGCACTGCGGTCAATGTGATTTTTTCCTCAGCGGACGTCGTGTGCGTGACGTTCGTGGGCGTGCTGTCAGAGCGGTTGCGGCGCTCCGGTACCGGGCGCAGGATTGGCCAGATGGTGTGCGGCTCGGCGCTTATGGGGCTTGGCGCAAGCCTCGCGCTGAGCAAAAGCTAACCGTTCGGCCGCGGGTCGACCGACTGATAGGAGATCGCCGTGGACCTCATGGTCTCGCTCATCGCCGTCCTCGCTATCTACCTTCCGGCTCTGATGCTCCCCGGACCAGACTTTGTCGCTGTGGTGCGCGCAACGCTCGTCCACGGTGCTGCGCGTGGCATCCGCACGGCTGTGGGCGTCGCGTTGGGGCTGTCGATCTTTGCAACGCTCAGCCTCGTCGGCCTTGCCGCCTTGCTGGCCCAGGCGGAGGGGCTCGCCATCGCGATCCGGCTGATCGGTGGCGCCTACCTCGTCTATCTCGGCATCAAGCTGATCCGCTCAGCAAAGTCAGCGCTGGAGACTGACCTCACGTCCGATGACGACGCGAATGGGGGACGGCGCGGCGTCCTCTTCGGCCTGTCGGTGACCTTGACCAACCCAAAGGCCGTTGTCCTGTTCGCGAGCGTGTTCGCCACCGCTGTTCCCGCGTCAGCGCCTGGCTGGTTCCTCGCGCTGCTCGTGGCTGTGGCCGGTGGGGCCGCGCTCGTTTGGTACACCCTGGTGGCGCTGGTCCTCGCCTCGCCCCCGGTGCTCGGACGGCTGCGGCAGGCCCGGCAATGGATCGATCGCGCGGCTGGCGCAGGCTTTATCCTGATCGGCCTAACCATCATGGCCCGGTCAAAAGCTGCACCGACCCCGTGACGTGATCGGATTGGCCCGCTCCCAGTTCAGCCGACGAAAGCCCGCTCCACAACGAATGTGTTGGGCGCGTTGTTGGCGCCCTCCACCAAGCCGAACTCCTCAAGGATCGCTTGCGTGTCCTTCAGCATCTCCATGGAACCGCAGATCATCGCCCGGTCTCGCGCCGGATCGATGGGCGGCAAGCCGAGATCGTCAAACACCTTGCCGGAGCGCAAAAGGTCGGTGATGCGGCCCATCCGCCCTGTCGTCTCGCGCGTGGTGGTTGCGTAGTAGGTCAGCCGCCCCGCCACCATCTCGCCCACCAGAGGATCCTCTGCGCACTGCTCAACAATATGCCGCGAGTAGTCGAGCTCCGCTGCCAGCCGCGTCGTGTGGGTGAGGACCACGTGGCCGAACTTATCATAAGTCTCTTGATCGCGGACGAGTGATGCAAACGGCGCGACACCGGTCCCCGTGGAGAACAGCCACAGGCGCTCGCCCGGCAGAAGGGCATCGTTGACCAACGTGCCGGTGGGCTTCCTGCGCAGGAGGATCGGGTCACCCGGCCGCACCTTCTGCAAGTGCTCAGTCAGCGGGCCGTCGGGGACCTTGATGGAAAAAAACTCTAGCTCATCGTCCCACGCGGGGCTCGCAACCGAGTAAGCGCGGAACACCGGCTTGTCAGCGTTTGGCAGCCCGATCATCACAAACTCGCCAGAGCGGAATCGGAAGCTCGCCGGCCGTGTCGTCCGAAACCGAAACAGGCGGTCGGTGTAGTGTTCAACGCTCACCACCGTTTCGGCAAACGTCCCCTTAAACCGATCCTCAAGGTCGGCCTTGTCGAAAGATGGGACGGCAGTGTCGGCCATGGTGTCCTCGCGCGAAGTGTTGGCCCGTGCTGGGCAAAACGCCGCTTTAGATTGCGGGACTGGCAGGGTCGGTGCAATCGACCACGGCGCATCGGAGCCCTGCTTGCGCTAGCTTCAGTCGACATCGGCGCCGTCAGCCGCTACTTGCCCCTCGGGTTCTGGCAAGGGGCGGCAGCGTGAGCGGCGTCAACGACATTCGGGCGAAGTTTTTGGACTATTTTCGCGGTGAGGGGCATGAGGTCGTCGCCTCAAGCCCGCTGGTGCCGCGCAACGACCCGACGCTGCTGTTCACCAACGCCGGAATGGTCCAGTTCAAGAACGTTTTCACCGGCGCAGAGCATCGGCCCTACTCCACCGCTGTGACGAGCCAGAAATGCGTTCGCGCGGGCGGCAAGCACAACGACCTGGAGAATGTCGGCTACACTGCACGGCACCACACCTTCTTTGAAATGCTAGGCAATTTTTCGTTCGGCGACTATTTCAAAGACCGCGCCATCGAGCTTGCTTGGACGCTGGTCACCAAAGAGTTCGGTCTGCCGAAAGACCGGCTCCTGGTGACGGTCTACGCCGAAGACGACGATGCGGCGGCGCTGTGGCGCAAGATCGCCGGTCTGCCAGACGAGAAGATCATCCGCATCCCCACCGACGATAACTTTTGGCGCATGGGCGATACGGGCCCGTGCGGTCCTTGCTCGGAAATCTTCTTTGACCACGGCCCGCACATCTGGGGTGGCCCGCCGGGGTCACCGGAGGAAGACGGCGATCGGTTCATCGAGATCTGGAACCTCGTCTTCATGCAGTTTGAGCAGCTCACACCCGATGAGCGGGTCAACCTGCCCAAACCCTCCATCGACACTGGGATGGGGCTGGAGCGGATCGCAACGATCCTTCAAGGCGTCCACGACAACTACGACATCGACCTCTTCAAAGCGCTGATCGCCGCGGCTGAAGATGCCATTGGCCAAAAGGCTGACGGCAACCCAAGCTTTAAGGTGATTGCCGATCACCTTCGCGCCACAGGCTTTTTGATTGCTGACGGTGTGCTGCCGTCCAACGAGGGGCGGGGCTACGTGTTGCGGCGGATCATGCGGCGCGCCATGCGCCACGCCAACCTTCTGGGCGCGACACAGCCGGTGCTCCACCGCCTCGTGCCGGCGCTGACCCGCGAGATGGGGCAGGCGTATCCGGAGCTCATCCGCGCCGAGGCGCTGATCACCGAGACAATGCAATCCGAAGAGGTGAAGTTCGGCAAAACCCTCGCGCGCGGCCTTTCGCTGCTGGAAGAGGCGACGCAGGGGCTCACCGAGGGTGCGGCCCTCCCCGGCGAAACGGCCTTCAAGCTCTACGACACCTACGGTTTCCCCTACGACCTCACAGAAGACGCGCTGCGCCCGCGCGGCCTCAGCGTCGACCGTGACGGGTTCGACACCGCCATGGCGCGGCAAAAGGCAGAGGCCCGCGCCGCCTGGCAAGGCTCCGGCGATGCGACCAACGAGGCGGTGTGGTTCACGATCCGCGAGCGTGAAGGCGCCACAGAGTTCCTGGGCTACGAGACCACTAAGGCCGACGGCGCCATCACAGCCATCGTGGTGGACGGCGCTGAGGTGAACACACTCCAAGCCGGCCAATCCGCAAGCCTCATCTTTAACCAGACCCCGTTCTACGCCGAAAGCGGCGGCCAGGTCGGCGATGCGGGCGTGGCCAACCTTGGCGACACGCGGTTCGAGATCACCGAAACCGCAAAAATGGCGGACGGAGTGTTCGTGCACCGCGGAACGCTGAAGAGTGGGACGCTCTCGCTCGGCGACGGGATGACGCTCACGGTGGATGCTGCCCGGCGCGGCGCAATTCGCGCGAACCACTCCGCCACCCACATTTTGCACGAGTGTCTGCGCCGCACGCTCGGCGATCACGTGGCCCAAAAGGGCTCGCTCGTATCCCCGGACCGCCTGCGGTTCGACTTTGCGCACACCAAGCCGATGGTCGGCGCGGAACTCGCCGTGGTTGAGGCGGAGGCCAACGCCCGGGTCCGCGAGAACGATGCGGTCGAAACCCGGGTCATGCCCGTCGACGAGGCCATCGAGAGCGGCGCGCGGGCACTTTTCGGCGAGAAATACGGCGAGGAGGTACGTGTCGTCTCCATGGGTCGCGACGGCAACAGGCGCTTTTCGGTGGAACTTTGCGGCGGCACCCACGTGGCCCGCACTGGCGACATCGGGTTGATTACGCTCACCGAAGAGACTTCCGTCGCATCCGGCGTGCGCCGCATTGAGGCGCTGACGGGCGAAGCGGCGCGACAGCATTTGGCAGAGCAGCGCGATGGTCTGCGCGCGGCAGCGGCTGCCATCAAAGCCGCGCCAGCCGATGTGGCGCAGCGCGTGGAGCAACTCCTCGACGAACGCCGCCGGCTGGAGCGCGAGCTGGATGAGACAAAGAAGCAGCTCGCCCTCGCTGGACCGGCTGCCGAGGAGGCCGCACGGACGGTGGCGGGCGCATCCTTTGTGGGCCGCGTCGTCGATGGCTTGCCCGGCAAGGCTC
>CAKZYH010000017.1 GCA_937884725.1 uncultured Paracoccaceae bacterium | reverse complement strand
GCGGCACCGACTACGATCAGGTCCCGATCAACGTGTTGCAGGGCGAGCCACGGACGGTGGAGCACCTGCAGCGGCACCCGTTTGGCAAAGTGCCGGGGGTGGATGTGGATGGATTTCGCGTGCTCGAGACGCGGGCGATCTGCGGGTACCTTAATGCGGTTCTGCCTGGCCGGTCGCTGATCCCGACGGACCCGATGATGCGCGCCAAGATGGACATGGCCGCGGGTATGACGGACGCCTACGGGTACAGTGCTCTGGTGGGCGGCGTAGCTGCCTATCATCTGTTTCCGGAGTTTGTGGGCGGTCAGAACGATGCAGCACGGGATGAGGGGCTGGCGACCGGCGTCACGCTCTTGACCGCTCTCATGCACCTGCGCGGCGAAAATGACTGGATTGCTGGCGCGGATGTTTCGGTCGCGGATTATCTTTTGGCGCCCATTATGGCGTACGCCGCGGCGACACCCGACAGGGATATGTTGCTGAGTGTGCGGGGCGTGGAGGATTGGTGGGGCGCGGTCTCTTCGCTGCCCAGCTTCAGGGTGACTGATCCGTTTTAGAATGGGTCAGAAGATGAGGAGGTCGCCGAGGCCACCAAACAGGAGATCGTAGCCCAAACCGCCGGCAAGACGGTCGTCGCCGTCCCCACCGTAGAGTGTGTCGCTGCCCACCATGTCGTAGATGGAATGGGTTCCGTCGTTGCCTTGCAGTGTGCCGCGGCTGGTGCCGCCGACTAATACTTTGTGGCGATATGCTCTGGGACCGGATGATTCTGTGGTGGAGATCGCAGTTTTGATCAGCTACGGCGACCAGTCATGTCTGAGACTTGAATTGGTAAGGCTTTGCTTGAGGGTTTTGCCGCCGAGCCTGGCCTAGAGCCGCGAAACCAGGTCGAAGAAGAGACAATCGTGAAGCGCGCTCCTGATCTTTCTCTGGACGGGTTGATTGGCCGGACTATTGATGACGTGCTTCCAGCGAATGCCGCGTCGGGGGAGTAGTCTGTGAACGCGTGTGAGTGGTGGACTTGGTTGTTTGTGGCCGCATCCTCATCAATCCTTGACGACCCGCATTTCACCATTCGGACCGTTGTCTTCAGCGGACCGTCTACCGCACGGCCATCTGGATCGTCTTTCGCGTTGGTATGAACACCGCATCTTTCACCGATGTTGAGCTTCGCGCGATCGCTGCTTCGAGTGCGACGCTTGGTGAGCGTTTTTCCGGGTTGTGCGCTCCCGCAGGCGATGTGGGAGACAAAGCGCGTGCACGCACTCTTTCTGACTGGAGGCGCGCTGCGGGCGACAGCGATGATCGCCATTTCGCCGCTATTTTAGCCGACTACGGCGTTGATGAAAGCGGCGCGGCGCTTCTGCTCGGCGCTGTTGAACTCGCCCCAGGGACTACGCTGCCGGCGTGGGCGCGCGAGTTTAGACGGTGTTTTGACGCGCTGATGTGCCCCGATGTCAGCACCGAAGAGCGGACTGGCGTTCAGAATGTTGACCAGAACCGTTGGTCGGGATTCCTCCATCCGCTTGCACGTGCGGCATCGCTTTGGCGCGATCGTGGGTGCACCGTCGACACGACACAGCTCATCAGCGCGCAAGCCGTCTCGGATCTGGAGCACGCACTTGTTCGAAGATTGCGCGAGCTCCTCGGCGGGGCACTCGATGACGCTCTACGGGTCCATCGGTTTTTAGAAAGTGGCGGTTTCACGACCGGCGGCCTTGTTGCTGACAGCTCCGATCCGCGCGGCACGGAGGCCGTTCAATCGTTCATCCCGGTCCTTCGTTCCGGCGGGCTTAAGCGGCTGTTCCTTGAGCGGCCGGTTCTCGCGCGGCTAACCGCGGTGATCGTCACGCAGTGGATTGATGCGACGAAGGAATTCCTTGAGCGTCTCGACGCAGATATTGCCGGACCGGTCGCAGCCCTAGCATCTGTTCAGCGGGTCCCAAGGCGTGTCGAGCGTGTGGAGGCGGGGCTGTCGGACCCGCACAGGGGCGGCCGCACAGTCTTTAAGGTGAGTTTCGATACGGGCATTACTCTCGCCTATAAGCCAAAGTCCCTGGCGGCAGATTGCGCGTTCCACCGTCAGCTCGCGTGGCTGTCCGAGAGGGGTGCGCCAGCGTCGGCCGGGACGGTGCGCACTATCGATTGCGGCTCTTACGGGTGGGCTGTTTGGGCAACGCCGACGCCCTGCCAAACACAGGACGAGGTGGACACGTTTTTCCGCCGTTCGGGGGCGTTTTTGTGCCTGCTTCGCGTGTTGCGCAGCACGGACCTTCATTATGAGAACGTTGTGGCGGTTGGATCCAACCCGGTGCCGGTGGACCTTGAGACCATTGTGCAACCCGACCCTCCCATCGCGTCGACCAGCTTGCGCGGTGCAGGGGTCAAAGTTGTGCGCGATGAGTTCTGGTCCGAAAGCGTCGCGCGGACGGGGTACTTGCCCATTTGGGCGACGGTGCCTGGGGGTGGCGCGGTTTTGCTTGGGGGATTGGACGGACTGCACGCCCGGATCGAGGGGGATCACCGCTTAGGGACCTTTGAGATCGATGCGGCGGACCATCACAATCTGCCGCTGATCGATGGCAAGCGCGCGTCGATGGCGGATCATGCCGATGCCGTTCTTGACGGTTACCGGGCCATGTTTGGGTTCCTGCAGACAGTTCGTGCAGACTTGCTTTCGCCGGGCGGTCCCTTGGACGGTTGGGACCATGTGAGCGTGCGCTTTCTGGCGCGGCCAACGCAGCAATATGCGTTTCTTGAACGGCGCTCCCTGGCCGGAGGGGCCACTACGGATGGTGCCCGTTGGAGCCTTCAATTCGACCACCTTTATCGGTTGTCCAAGCTCGCAGACAGCGACACGGCGTTGGCTCAGCTGATCCATGAGGAGCGCGCGGCCCTCGCGCAGTTGGATGTTCCGATTTTCTCGGCAAAGTTCGAAGGGCGCGAGATTTTCTCCGGGGACGGCCGCACTGTTGGGGAATTCTTTGGCTCGTCCTGCCGTGAGGCTATCGCCGCTGGGCTGGGGCGGCTCACCGATGACGCATTGGCGCGCGATTGCGAATTTATCCGGCAGTCGATCGCGTCGTCCCGGATGGCCGATCCGCTGCCGTGGGCGATGGCGAAGACCACGGTTGCTTTGCCGGGTCAGGCTGATGTGGATCCGCGCCCGTTGGAAAAGGATCGTTGCAAGGCGATGGCTGCGCGCCTTGCGCAGACGCTGCAGAGCGCTGCCGTTCGGACCGGGGACGCTACGATCTGGATCGGGCGCACCTTTATCGCTGCCGATGAGCGCGCCGAACAATTTGCCCCCATCGGCAAGGGTTACCTTTCCGGCACAGTGGGCGTCGCGCTCTTTCTCGCTGTTGCTGCCAGCGTGGAGCCAAGAGAGAGCGTAAGGCAGTCACTTCTTACCGACGTGAATGATGCGCTTTGGTGGTCCGATCACCTGTGGCGTTATGAACGAATACTGAGGCGACGTGACCAACCCACTGATCTTGGGCTGGCCCACGGACTTGGCGGCACATTGTATGGTCTGGTGGCGATCGGGGCGGTGACGGGACAGCACACGTTGTTCGACCGCGCGGCGCGTATTGCGACCTGGCTTCAAGCGGAGACGATCACTGCGGACCGCAACTACAGTCTTTTCGGTGGCGCAGCGGGCCTGGCGCTGGGGCTTGCGGCTGTCGATGCTGTGCGGCCCGGCCTGCTTGCGAACCAAATGGATGCCTGTCGCGCGTTGCTGCTTGATCGCAGCATTGAGACGGCGAGGGGCCAGGCATGGCCGCGCGGCGCCATCGGGACGCCGATGACTGGTCTTATGCAGGGGGCAGCGGGCATCGCACTGGGTCTGGCGCGCCTGCCCGATCCTGACGGGCGTTCACGGGAGGTGATCAAGAGCGTTCTTGCCCATGAGGGGGAGACGGACAGAACGGCGGAACTCGGGGGTGCCGGGGGCACGGATGCAGCGAAGACACTCGATTACTGTCATGGACGGGCGGGGCGGCTTGTCGCCCATAGCGAAATTTTCAAAGCGCTGGAGCTGGGCGATTGCTGGGCGGAAGAAGGCCGCGCGTTGGCGGAGCGTCTTGTGGGCAGACTGCCGCAGACCGACGACCTCAACCACGGGACCGCGGGGCTTGTCAGTGCGCAAGCAGCGGCGGCCTTGGCTGGGCTTTGTGAGCCTGGCTGCGCGGGCAACACCCTCATGCAAGTGCTCGACAACTATGACGCCCGGGGGAGGCTGCGCTTGATGACGGGCGAGGATGCCCATAATCCTGGCTTAGCCAACGGCCTTGCGGGGATGGGCCTGGCGTTGCTGCATGCGGCTGAGCCCGACGCGGTTGCCAACTACGCGGCGTTTGAGCTTCCGTCCGTCGGATGAGGGGTTTGAGCACGGCGCAATTTTGTTGCGCTGTCGCGCACGCACGACTACCGTTTGCAGCGCGCGGGCCGGCGGTCTTCGCGGCTCACAACAAGGGTACTTTGGTCATGCTGGACACCTTACCTGCCGAGTATCGCGAGAAGGCGCGCGAAGTCTTAGAAAAATCAATGATTGATCAAGACTATCGAAAAGAGTTGCTCGCCAATCCAACAGCGGTCCTTGCGGCAGCGGGGATCCATTTGCCTCAGGGGCTGAAGGTCAACTTTGTCGAAAACACAGCATCGACTGTCAATTTCGTCCTGCCGGCGCTGCAAGATGGCGTTGAGATCACCGACGAAGAGTTGGAGGGCGTTAGCGGCGGCTGGGGCAGTAGCACGAAGTACTGCTAAATCCGGCCCGGTCGAGACCTGCTGTTCACCGGCGTCACTGGTGGCTTAGGCAGCGGGCCCGTGCTCGTCGTGAGGATCGCTTGTGGCTAGAGCCATCGTCGATGTGCTGTTTGACCGCGCACGGGATGCTCCGCAGACGCCGTTTTTGACGTGGCAAGACGAAGAGATCGGCTACGGTGCGTTTGCCGAACGGGTGAGGAAGGCCGCGTCAGCGTTGCGCGCTGCGGGCGTATCGGTCGATGACCGGGTTGCGATCCGCGTTCGCGATAAACTCTCCCATCTGGTGGCTTATTTTGGGGCGATGGCGGCTGGCGCCATAGCGGTGCACATCTGGTCGCGCCGAGACCCCGAGGATGTGGCGTGGGCATGCCGACACACTGGGGCCAAGGTGTTGGTAGGCGATCAGGCGATTGAAGGCATCGACTGCGAAACACTGTCTATGGCGGCACTGCTGAGCGGTAACGACAGTCCTGACCACGGCGCGCGGCCGTCCATGGCGTACATGATGTTTACCAGCGGAACGACCAGCGAACCGAAGGCCGTCATGACCACACACGGCAACGTGGAATTTGTGACGAATACTTTGATTGAAATCGGATCGTTGAAGCCGGACGACCGCGAGATCATATACATGCCGCTGTATGCCACGGGCGGACTTGGTCACATCCACGGACTTATTGCGAGAGGTGCGTCCGCCCATCTTCTTCCCCATGACCTGTGGTCGATCACGGATGACGATATTCAGCTCATACTTGACCGGATCGAAGATGAGAATGTTTCGGCGTTTCTGACGACCATCAGCCTGCTGGATCGCCTGCGCAGCACCCACCGCGACGCGTTCCGCCGAAAGGCCCGGCACGTACGCTCCATCTTAGTGAACGTCGCGCCGCTGTCGTCGGAACTGGTGGCGGACTTGCTGAGCATTTTGCCGGGTACCAGGTTTGTCCATTATTATGGCTCCACGGAGGCCAGCCGCTCTGTGGTTCAGTGTTTCAATGACAATTCGAACCATTATCCCTGCGCTGGGTGGGCCGCGCCCGGGACATCTTTCTCGCTCGATAAGGCTGGACGCCATGATGAAGAGGTGGGCGAAATCATGGTGAGTGGCCCACAGGTGATGCTTGGATACTGGCAAGGGCACGTCGAACGCGATGATGGTTGTGCGCGAATCTTTAGAACTGGTGACCTTGGTAGTGTCGACGACACGGGAGCTCTCACGGTATTGGGGCGCGTGAAGGACAACATCAACGTTGATGGAATGAAGGTGTTTCCGTTTGTCTTGGAAGACGTGCTGCGCACGCATCCTGATGTTGAGGATTGTGTGGTGGCTGGGATCCCTGATCCGCGGACCTTCCAAGCACCGGGCGCCGCGGTGACGCTGCGCGATGGGGCAGGCGTGGGGGATGTTGTCATGCGCCTCGACGCGCACTGCCGGTCACGGCTCGACCCTATGCTTGTTCCGACGCGTTATCTTGTGGTGGATCAATTCCCGCGGGGAGAACAAGGTAAGGTTCTTCGCCAGAAGTTGGCTGATCTCATCGCTGGCGATGGGGTTGTACCAGCGTCGGCGAGCCGGCCGATAGCAGCGCCCGCCAACGACGCCGACACATGAACACTTCCGACAGTGTGGCCGCCACAACAGTGGGGCGGTCAGCAGCGGAAGTTGACGCCCAAGTCTCCTTGATTGCTGCCGCGACTGCGGAGCGTCGATTGAGGTTCCATCAACTGATGGAGCACGCTGTTGGCTTTCGCTATCCGATCACTGCGGTGCCGGTTGCGATCGAAGGGGCGCGGTTCGAGCGGATTAAAGAGACGGTGCAAGCTGTCATCCGGCTGATGGTGTCTCCGGCGTATCAAACCAAGGTGGCGCGTACGCCCTGGTTTTTGCCGCAACATCCGATCAGCCTCAACGATTGCTGCGGGTCAGTGGATTTTCATCTTGGTGAGAACGAGGAGAAGATTACCGAAGTCAATCCGATGCCGCCCGGCTTCATCGGTCTGTTGGAGTTGCTCGATAGCGTGCGATGCGAGGTTTTTGGCACGTCTTACCCGGCGGTCAACGCCGGGTTTGAGGCGGCGCTGGCTGCGTTCATGTCGAAGCAATATCAGTATTCATCGCTACCGATTGCGGTGAACCATACGGCAGTCAGCCGAAAGTTTATCCCACATTATCGTTATCTTGCGCGCGCCATCGGGCGGGCGGGTCTCGATACGAAGCTTGTTCTTGCCAAGAATTTCAAGGTGGGTGTAGGCGGTGTTGACTTGGACGGCGACAGTATTGCGCGGATTTTCAGTCTTGTGATTTTTCGCATCATGGAGCGCGAACCGGAGCGGTTTAGGGATTTCATTGATATCTATCACCGTTACCCCGACGTCATCGCGCCCAACCCGGCGGTGTGGCGGCTGGGAAGTAAAGCCATATTGCCGGAGCTGTTTGCCATTCATGACCGGCCGTACGGGCTTTGCGAGAGTGACCGACGCGCGCTCAAGCGGGCGGCGCTTCCGGCCGCCATGCTCAGCGACTTTAATACTGTGGCTGATCTTGCAGATTGGTTTGGTGGGCTCGACAAGACCGTCCTTAAGCCGACGGACGACTATAGTTCGCGGGGCGTTTTCATCGCACCAAGTCACGATACCGCTGAGCGCGTTATGACTGAGACATCGCGGGCCTATGTCGCGCAACGGTTTTTTATGCCGTCCACTACACCGGGTTTCGATAGAGCCGGCAACTTGGTTCCGCGCAAACTTACCCTGCGCGTTGGGTACTTGCGGGATCAGGTCTTTGGCCTCAGAGCCGCGACAGATCCGCTGGCGAGCGCGAAACTGTCGTCGGACATGGCTTCTGTGGTGATTGTCTGACAGAAAGCGAGACAGGCTCTAAGGCAAACCTAGGGGTACGGCGCCTAGATATACTTTGACGTCCACGAGGCCACTGTGGTCGATGGTGAACTTTACATGATGGACGATGCGGCCAAGGGCCGTACTGCGCCGTCCTCGCAAGCGATCCATGAGTTGCCACGATGGGGGCCAAGTTTTTGTTGGGTCCGTTGGTGCGCGATCCAACCCAACGAAAGCGGCGAGGCCTTCAGCGCGTGAAGGGGCGATCCAGCCGCGGGCCGATAGCACTTGGATGACCCGTGCCACCTCGTCCGCACCCCCGCGGGATGAGCGATCAATGAACCATTCGATCC
>CAKZYH010000016.1 GCA_937884725.1 uncultured Paracoccaceae bacterium | reverse complement strand
ACCGCAACACTTATCTCGACAGCCCGCGGCTGCTCGACCCGACCTTGTCGCTGAAATCGGCGCCACATCTGCGCTTTGCGGGGCAGGTGACGGGCTGCGAGGGTTATGTGGAGGCCGCGACGACCGGGTTTTTGGCCGGCTCATTCTTTGCCGCGGAACGGGCCGGCCATTCGCCGACACCACCGCCCGCGACGACGGCCATGGGCGCGCTCTTGGCGCACATTACCGGTGGGCACCTGGCGGCTGAAGACGAGGGGGCGCCGCGGTCCTATCAGCCCATGAACATCAATTTTGGCTTGTTCCCGCCCGCCCCGCCGCTCGTCGGGCGACGCGTGGGCCGGAAGGACCGCAAGCGCGTCAAGCGCGAAGGCATGGTGACGCGGGCAAGGGCCGATTTCGCGGCGTGGCTGACGGCACAGGCCCAGTTGCAGCGCGCCGCATAGATTTTTCTGCTTGATGCAGTTGCCACGCAAGCTTGTTGTGCAACTTAACGATTTAACCGACGCGTCAACGGGCGGGTGACAAGTGGGCCGGGGAGAGCCACTCGAGTATCGCGATATCGTGAATTCGATGCCGCACGCCCTGGTGATCGTTGATCAGAACCTCATCGTTCAGATCGCCAATCTCGAGTTCTACAAGCTGTTCAACCTCGATGAGCAGTCTGTCCTCGGGCAGCACTTCTTCGATGTGAAGGGCAACCTTGCGAGCGAGAAGGACATCCGTCCGTTGCTCGAAGCGGTTATTGCGCACGACATCAGCATCAATCGTATTCGGCTTGAGCAAACCTTTCCGGTTATTGGGCGGCGGGTCCTGAACCTTGCGGCCAACCGGATTTCGCACGATGGGCTGCCCGGCGACTCCATGGTGATTGTACTGCAGGACGTGACGCAGGCCCGCATGGTGGTCGAGACAACCGCTGAAAGGCTCACGCGGACCCGCGCATCCATCGTGGAGGTCAACCACCGGGTTAAGAACAACCTCGCCTCCATCAGATCCATGCTGCGGATCGAAGCGCGCAACGTCACCGATAGCGCGAGCCAAGAGGTGATGGAGCGGATTGGCCTGCGCGTTGAATCCATGGCGCGGCTCTACGAAATGCTGACCATCGGCGAGATCGACGGGACCATCGAAATCACGCCCTATTTCCGGGCCATTTGCGACACGATTTCAGAGGTTGCGAACTCGCAAACCCCGGGTTGGGCCATCCAAGTCGACATCGATCCGCTGAAGGTGGACACCGACGCCGCCATCGCGCTGGGTGCGATCCTCAACGAGCTTGTGACCAATGCTGCCAAGTACGCATTCCTAGGTCAGCAGGATATCGGGTCCATAGAAGTCTCAGGCGTGAGCGGTCCCGAGGGGTACTGCCTGTCCGTGGTCGATAACGGCACTGGGATCGATCGGGGCGACGCAGATCCGAAGTCGACAGGCATGGGAATGCGCTTGGTCGACTTCTACGCCCGCTCCCTCGACGCCACCTTCCAGCACGACAGCGGTCCGGGCGGCACCACGTGCCGGCTGGACATCCCCTGGTCAGCGCTGAAGCTGGAGCATGACGATCTTTATCTCGCCACCGACGTTTTGTCGGAGGATCTGCCCCGCAGGCTTAGGTGAGGAAGCTCCGGATCGCCTCGATGGCCGGCCGGTCCCACAACAGGGGTGCGTGACCCTCACCGGCGACGACGTGCGAGCGCATGCGCCCATGCCGCCGGCGCATGGCCTCCATTGTCGCCGCTGACAACAGGTCGGAGTGCGCGCCGCGGATGGTGAGTACTGGGCGCCGCGCAAGCGCATCGAACGCCGGCCAAAAATCCGGGGTCGGCTGATCGGCGGTGTAGCCGGCAAGACCCTCGGCAAGCGCCGGGTCATAATCGAGCGTGACGCCGCCATCCTTGTTCTCGCTCGCCAATTGCCGCGCGAACCGCTCCCAAAGGTCGGGCGTCAGCCTGGTGAACTGGGGGCCGAGCCGCTCCGCCATGTCCTGCGCTAGGGCGGCGTAGGAGGCAAATGTCATGGTGTTGCCGATGGAGCCGCCGATGCGCTCCAGGCCGCTCGGTTCGATGAACGGGCCGATGTCGTTCAGCACCACGCGGCGCAGGCGGTCGGGGGCTTGCATGGCCATCAGCATCGCGATGAGCCCGCCACGGGACGTGCCCAAGAGGTCCACGCGCTGCAGTCCCCATTGATCGAGCGCGGCGATGGCGTCGTTCATTTCGTGCAGCGCTGTGTAAGTCTCTGCCGGCGCCCATTGCGACCGGCCCCGTCCGCGCAGCTCTAGGGCGATCACCCGCACTGGGCCGGTAGCGCTGGGCGAACTCAGCGCTGTCGCGACATCGGTGAAGTCTCGCGCATTGCGGGACAGGCCGGGCAGGCACAGCACGACGCGGCGGCTATCGGCGGGGCCATAATCGTCCGCTGTGAGCGTCAGCCCATCGGCGGTCTTTGCGGTCAGTGTGCGTGTCAGCCTCGTGTCCCCCGAGCTAAGTCTTGGCGGATCGCCATCCGCCCGCTGCCCAGCGCCTCGCGGTAGACCTGGAGGTTGGCCAGCACCCGCATCACATAGTTGCGCGTTTCGGGGAAGGGGATTTGCTCGACCCATTCCACCACGTCGACGCCCGGCCGGCGCGGGTCGCCGAACCGTTCGATCCACTGCCGCGCGCGGCCAACGCCTGCGTTGTAGGCGACGGCGGTGAGGACGTAGGAGCCGTTGAAGTTGTTGAGCCGCTTCTGGAGGTAGGCGGCGCCCAGCGTGGCGTTGTGCGCGGGGTCGCTGGTGAGCTTTTTCTTGCTGGTGCGCGTGCCAAGCTCGCGGGCGATGGATTGGGCGGTCTTGGGCATCACCTGCATCAGACCGCGAGCGCCGGCCGGGCTGACGGCCTGCACGTGGAACGAGGATTCCTGGCGCGCAATGGCGTACATCAGCGCGCGCTCAACGCCGTTAGGCACGCGGGCGGACCGGGGGATGGCGGTCGACGGATAGGCGACCCGCTCGATGGGAAGGCCACGCCGCTGCGCCCGCCGCGCGACCATGAGCGCGAAGTGCGGCTGGCCGGCTTTTTCGGCAAGTTCGGCCACCAGCGCGGCTTGGCCTGCGGTAGGAACGCTATCGCCGAGGTGCCGCAGCAGCGGCCAGTTGCGCCGGCTGTGACCGGCTTGTTGCAAGCGCGTGATGGCGGCCGCGGCGGGATGCTTGCGGATGGCGGCACGGTCGGCTGCGGTGATGGAGGGGCTGCGCTTCACGCCCGTCCCGTTCATGCCAAGTTCGGCCCGAGCGAGCTGCCCGTGATAGATAAAGCCGTAGCCAGCCGCCGCGCGGAAGTGGGTTTTGGCCTGGCCGCCATTGCCGGCCGCTTTGGCCGCGAGGCCGCGATAATAGTAGCCGCGGGCACGGTGGAGCGGGCGCGAGGAGATCTGCTCGATCGCCGCAAAATGCCGGTCGGCGCCGCGCGCATCCTTGGCGCGCAGCGCGAACCAGCCGCGGTGGAACGCTCGATCGACACGGTCGTGCTGGCTGGCGGCGAAATCACGGGAGACGGCTTTGCGGGCCGCGCGCAGCTTGCCGCGCTCGGCAAGGCTGCGGCCGGTAATGCGCGCTTCCTTCCACCACGCATCGCCGAGCGCCACGTTGCGTGGTGCACGGTCGATAAGCCGCGCTGCGCGGTCGAAATTCTCAGCCCGGCGCGCCTGCACCAGCTCGGCCCAGCGATAGCCCTCGCGCTTGCGCAAGCCCGACGGGACAGCCTTCATCAGGCGAGACGCTTTGCCATCGCCGGACGCCACCGCGATGATCGCATCGGCATAGGCGCGCGAGCCGCCGCCAAGGCGAGGACGCAGGGCACGGGCTTCGGAGAACTTCTCTTCGCCGGCCAGAAAGTCGATCCGGGTGAGGTGATCTTCCGCCGTCATCATGGACGAGAAGTCGGAGATGAAGCCTTTCTGGACGCCGGTGCCCATCACCTCAGTGTGCCAGGCTTGGCGCACCAACTGCTGTGCGCGGCGCTTGTCGCCATTGGCGAGCGCGGCTCTGGCGAGGAGGCGGGTGCCCACCGGCGTCGACGCGCGGTTGCCGAGCACCTTGCGCACAGTCGCGGCATCGGCGTTGGTGCGCGACAGGGCAGCCTCCATGGCGGCGGCCATGAACTTGGGCGAGGCAAAGTTCGGCGCACGCTTCTGGAAGTCCGCCACCATCGCAGGCGTCACGACAGCGTTGCCGGAGCGGATCAGGAAATAGTCGAC
>CAKZYH010000015.1 GCA_937884725.1 uncultured Paracoccaceae bacterium | reverse complement strand
ATCTTGTAGGCTTCATAAAACACGAACCCCGACAGCAGCACCAAGGCCAAAGCAAAGGCTCGTTCGCCTGGGCGGAGGGGTTCGCGAGTTGTCATTCTCGTGGGTCACCCGGCCCACACGGGCGGGCCGGATTGCAGAACTTACGGACGGGGAATACCCAGGTCTTCAGGGCTCACCTTGGCCGCCCCGGTGTCTTGCAGCGCCCACACCGTGACCTGCTGCCACTTCTTCAAGAAGTCGACGGCCTCTTGCCCGCTCATGTTCATGACCACGTTCCCGCGGTTCGCCATCAGCTCCAGGAACGTCGGATCCGTCGCGGCGGTCGTGAAGGCGTCGGTGAGCGTCGCCTTCACATCATCGGGCACATCCGCACGCACGAACACACCATAGAACGGGCCCCAAGGCAGAAACTTCGACATCTCGGGAAGCGTGTCAGTGATCGCCGGCACGTCAGGCAGCGTATCCACCGGCTCAGGGTTCACGACGGCCAGGGCGCGCATGTTGCCGGCCTTAATCTGCTCCGCGGCCGCAGAAATCCCCGACGGCATAAAGTCGACCTCGCCGCCCAACATCGCAGTCAGCCCTGGCCCCTCGCCATCGAAGGGGATCGCGGTGACGTCAAAATCGGTCGCATTGGACACCAACGCACCAATGGTAGAGGGCAGCCCGCCAGGACCGGTCGACCCCATTTTGACCTGCCCGGGGTTGGCTTTGATGTCGTCCAGCAGATCGCCCAAAGTCTGATACTTGGAGTCCGCCGGCACCGCGATCACGGCGACACCGCGGCCCAGAATGTTGATCGGGTACATGTCGTTATAGTCGATGTCCGACACGTCCATGACGCCGTGCAGCTGCGGGTTCTCGGCGCCGTAGAGGAACGTGTAGCCGTCCGCGGGGGCAGCGCTCACGAAGGCCGTCGAGATCGCACCTGCGCCACCCGACTTGTTGAGGACGACGATGGGTTTGCCGAGGGCTTCCTCGGCGGCCGGGTTGACGGCGCGTGCCACAGTGTCGGTCGCACCGCCTGCGCCCCACATCACGACGCCCAGAACTTCGCGTTCGGGGTATTCGGCGAGTGCTGGGGCAGCACAGAGCAGCGACGCCGCGAAAGCGGCGGTGAATAGCTTGATCATCGTTTCCTCACCAAGTCCGATTTTTCCCTTACGTGCGGGAAACCTCGCGCGCTGGTCAAGCGGTCACGGCGCCGGGCGGTAGGATTAGATGGGCGGACGTATCCGTGGGTCTCAGCCGTCTGCCCCCGCGTTGTTGTCGTGCATTGAGCGGCGGAAGGTTTCGGGCAGCGTGATCACGGCGATGAAGCTCACCGTGGAGAGCGCCATCAGGTAGTAGACCGGCGCGAAGTCGTCGCCGGTGCGCTCGATGAGGTAGGTGGAGACGGCGGGGGCCGTGCCGCCGAAGACGGCGAGCGGGATGTTGTAGCCCACCGACAGGACGCTGACGCGCACCCGCTGGGGGACGGATTCGGCCATGGTGACGGGGTTTACGCCGAGGATGATGCCGACGATGAGGGCAAAGCCGAGCTGGCCCAGAAGGACGAGCGTGAGGTCCTGGTGGTGCATCAGCGACCAGAGCGGATAGGCGCATGCGATCAGGAGGACCGTTGCGGTGAGGAGGACTGGTTTGCGGCCGATCTTGTCGGAGAGGGTTGACGATAGGATCGGGACCATCGCGAGGAGGACCATGCAGAGCGTGTTGATGTCCATCGCGTTGGCGGTGGAGATGTGCATGCGGTCGGTGAGGTAGGAGATCGCGAACACGAACAGGATGTAGAAGCCCGCGTTGGCGCCCATGGCGAGCATGCCGACGCGCAAGATGTCCCGCCAGTGGTATTTGAAGGCGTAGAGGACCGGGGAGGGGCCAAGGTCGACGTCGTCTTTCGCGGGCGGGTCGACCTCTTCGAGTGTGTTTCGGATGATCATGCCGACGATCATGATCAGGATGCCGGCGAAGAACGGGATGCGCCAAATGAAGTCCGACATTTCTTGGTCGGAATAAATGTTGGTGAGGAGGGCGGCGACGGCTGAGCCCAAGAGGAAGCCGCCGGTGGCGCCGACGACGACGAAGCTGGTGAGGACGCCGCGGCGTTTGTCGGGCGCTTGTTCGGCGACGAAGACTGTGGAGCCTGTGTATTCGCCGCCCACTGAGAGGCCCTGGAGAACGCGCAACGTGACGAGGAGGACTGCGGCGAGGGGGCCGATTTGCTCGTAGGTGGGCAGGAGGCCGATGGCGACGGTGCAGGTGCCCATGACCGTGACGGACGCGATCATGACGAATTTTCGGCCGAGCGTATCGCCGAGGTGGCCAAAGACCATGCCGCCGATGGGGCGGGCGAGGTAGCCGGCGGCAAAGGCGCCGTAGACGGCGAGGAGTGAGGCGAGCGGATCGTCGGACGGGAAGAAGATCTGGCTGAGGAACGGCGCCATGTAGCCGTAGATCGCAAAGTCGAACCATTCCATGACGTTGCCGACCGCGCCGGCGGCCGCGACGCGGTTGGGGGGCGCTCGGCGTGGGCTGGCCTCTGCCGCTAGTTCACTCATCGCGTCCCTCCAAGAGCTGGCCGTCATGGATACTGCCATCGAGCGGCCATGCATAGTTGAGGCCGACGCGGTGGAGGACGGGCTGGCTCGGGGGCGATGGTTGCGGTGCCTGGTTGGTTTTGGGCTGCGGTGGTTTTTGGGGGCTCCTTCGTGTGGGCGGGTTGGGGTGGTGGTCGGTTTTTAGGTTTTGGGCGTGCGGGGGCGGTCCCGCGCCGTGGGGCCGGGTTTTGGCGGGGAGGCGGGATGCGTTGGGGCAGCCCGGTGAGTTTGGTGTGAGGCTGTCCCCACGCATCCCGCTCGGGTTTTCGCCGGGATTGCTGCTGCCGCCTGTTGCGCCTTTGTGGGCGCGCGGGGCGGTGGCCTGAAGACCTCGGGTCTTGCGAACGGTTTGGCCCTATGTGGCCGGCCGCTCGCCCCTTGCTGTCGCCCGCCGGTTTGGCTCGCACCGGCCGCCCATTGTCTCTCGCTCATTGACGGTGGAAGACCGCCGCCCGAGCGCTGGCCAACAGCGATAAACAGCTGCTCAGCCTGCGGTTCGCCATTTCTGGCGCGAGAGACTCACTTGGGCGCTCGCCTGACGACATCGACAGGGCGGGCGCGTCTTCCGTCCGCAGCCATCGAGAAAAACCCGAACGCGCGCCGCGGGGCCGTCCAATTCCGGTGGGCCGGTGAGGATGGGAGCCGTTAGATCCCACCACCGTTGGCCACCCGACCCAAACCCCACGACCAGGACGGTCCGGACCGCCTCCCCACGGGGTTTGG
>CAKZYH010000014.1 GCA_937884725.1 uncultured Paracoccaceae bacterium | reverse complement strand
CCGTCAAAGCGTGTTCGGCGACGGGCCGTCCGGTCTGGGTCGGCTACAGCGTTGAAGAGCGAGGCGACCCGCTCCTGCGCAGCGGTGAGACGATCCAGAACGCCATCGACGCGCTGGATGGGTTGCCGGTGGACGCGATATTGATCAATTGCACCTCCCCTGAGGCGGTGTCGCGGGCGCTGCCAATGCTCAGCGACTGCTTGGGCAACGATGTTCCGTTCGGCGGGTACGCCAACGCGTTTGTCACCATCCCGGCCGACTTTGGGGCTGGCTCCACGGTGGCTGACTTGGAGCAACGCGTGGAGCTCGGACCTGATGCCTATGCCGGTCACGAATCGGAGTGGCTCGACATGGGCGCCAGCATTGTTGGAGGGTGCTGTGAGGTAAACCCCGCGCACATCGCCCGCCTAGCCCGTCTGATTGCGGAGCGCTAACGCAGGCCAGAGCATTCACGCCAGTGCGCCAACCTTTGAAGGGTACGATGGCAAAACACTTTGGCGCTGTGATCTTTACGTCTACAGCGGTGGCCGCCATGTTCGTCGGCGCTCTGTCAGCGCAGGCTGACGAATGCAGCCTGGAGCAGAAGAAGGCGCTCGCCTACGAAGCGATCGAGCTTTGGCTGAGTGGTAGCGACGTGGATCCGGACGCGATCCTTGCGCCGGGCTACACCAACCATCTGGACTCTGCGGTTGGCCTCGATACGACTCAGCAAGTCCGCAACGTCGCGGATTTCCAGAAGGAAATCGCCAAGTTCCACGCTGCCTTCAGCGATGTGAAGGCGCTTTCGCGCATGCAGGTTGCCGAAGGCGATATGGTGGCGACACGGGTGCAGCTGTCGGCCGTTCATTCTGGGTCGTACCTCGGCGAAGAAGCGACGGGTAAGACGATCACCTACGATTCGGTCGAATTTACGCGTATCGCGGACTGCAAAGTCGCCGAGACTTGGGTGACGTGGGACAAGTACGCCATGTTGTACCAGCTCGGCCTGATACCAAACTCGTAAGCTTGATTGCGCCCGGGCTGGGTGTGCACAGCATGGGGCACCCGGCCGCTTGGCGAGTGTTGGCCGATGGGGATTGTCAGAGCAGGAGCGGCTCTGCTTGACGATGTTCCACCCAGCCGTCGCAGCCCGGGTTCCGAACGCTGCGGTCACGTTCAAGCTGGAGCAGCCTGACTTTCAGCGGAAGACCGCCGCCGAAGCCGGTTAACTTGCCGTCGGCGCCGATTACCCTGTGGCACGGATATATGATCGGGAGCGGGTTGGCGCCGTTAGCGGCCCCCACGGCACGCACTGCTGTGGGCCGCCCTATGGTGGCGGCGGTGGCACCGGAGGGCGGGGTGGTTCCATAAGGGATGGTGCGCAGGGCCTGCCACACATCGCGCTGAAACGGAGTTCCGATCAGCTCTGTGTTCACCCCATCGAACGGCTCGGGCTCCCCCGCAAAGTAAGCGTCGAGGGCCACGCCGGCGGCAGCGAAGGCATCCTCATCGCGCGGCCACCCGTCCGCGGGTTTTACTGTGCGGTCGCCGGTCGGGAAGCTGATCCGCGCGAGACTGTCCTGGCCTGCCAGGAGGAGGGGTCCAATCGGGGTGTGGTGGTGGCGATAACGCATGTCGTGAGAGTCTCACGGACGGTCCGCACCGTGAAGTTGGGATACGGGGATTTCCCCGCTCTCTTGTCGGAGCGGGCCGATATTGCGCCGGTCGCATGCTGGTGCTAGCGCCAAGAGATGCTCCGACGACGCGCCATTCCATTTGATTTTGGCTGAGGCCGCACCTTTTCTTTATTCGCGCGCGGCGGATCGATCCATGCCCCCTGATTTGATTTTGCGGTCCGAGCTGCCCGCCGATGGAAACAGTGTTGAAGCCCTGTACGCCCGTGCGTTTGGGCCAGGGCGGCATGCCCGATCTGCCTATCGCATGCGTGGCGCGTCCATGGACGACAAGGGCGTTGCGGTGGTGGCGGAGCGCAATGGGTTGGTCATTGGTGCGATCCGCCAGACCGCTGTGCTGGTCGGTGGGGCGCCGTCCTACCTGTTGGGGCCGCTTGCGGTGGCTGAAACCGCCGCCAAGCAAGGCATAGGGCGTGCGCTGATGCACCGGGCTTTGGCGCACACGCGAGAGCGGGGGGCGAGCGGCATCGTCTTGGTCGGCGATTTGCCGTTCTACGCTGCGTTTGGCTTTGTGCCTGCCGACGGTGCGGTCTGGCTGCCATGGCCATTTGAGGCGCACCGGCTCTTGGTACTGCCTTTTGAGGGGGCGATGGCCGGTGCAGTAGAGGTGTTTGACTGGGTCGACGAGGGTGTGGGCCACGTTTTCGGCAGTGAAACGCAAGTCTGATGCATGTTGCCGCTACCGCCATCGGCAGCCGCCGGATTTTGTGCTTGCGGAGAAGGGCGCTCGCGGTATGCCGGCGCCCTTTTCTGTGCGGCCGCTACAAACTCTCCGGCGGTGGACACGTGGGAAGTGGCACGCCTTGCTGACGCAGGTTCAGGCCCCGCGCCAGCGTCAGCTCTTGCTCGCTGGCATTGGTTTTGAGGTCAATGTCCACTCGCTCGGCGCTCCGCGGCGCGCCGTCCATCAAGCAGGGTTTCAAATCGACCATCATCGCGAAGCTATATCGCCGATCGCCACGCCGTCGGCGTTCGCGCAGATCCTCCATGACCTCATCAAAGGCCGTGCGCTGTTCCGCTGCGATCTGAAACACGGTGACGGTTGCCTCTTGGCCTTTGTCGAGCGTTGCCACGCGCAGCGGAAACGCATCCTCCAGGATGATGGGGCCGCCGCGCTCGCGCAGCGCCAACGTCAAAGTGTTGTCGCCGACGGCGGCAAGCTGAAGCGCATTGTCATGGGTGACGGCGGCGCGCAGGCTGGTCGCCTCCAACGACAACGGATCGAGCCGAGACAGCGCTGGCAGCGACGTGACAGGCACGCTCTGACAGGCGGCGTTGGCGAGGGCAAAGAGGACTGCGGGGAGGACGCGGC
>CAKZYH010000013.1 GCA_937884725.1 uncultured Paracoccaceae bacterium | reverse complement strand
CTGGAGGGGCTGTTCCGGCACGCCTCCACCCACGCTGCGGGCATCGTCATCGGCGACCGAGCACTGGAAGAAATCGTCCCGCTCTACCGTGACCCGCGCTCCAGCATGCCGGTCACGCAGTACAACATGAAGTGGGTCGAGAACGCCGGCCTCGTGAAGTTCGACTTCCTGGGCCTCAAAACCCTGACGACTATCGAGCGTGCGCTTGCCCTCATCAGCGACGCGCCGGACTTCGAAACGCTGCCGCTGGACGATCGGGCGTCCTACCAACTTCTCACAAGCGGTGACACGCTGGGTGTGTTCCAGCTGGAATCGGCCGGCATGCGCCGCGCGCTCGTCGGCATGAAGCCCGACCGGTTCGAAGACATCATCGCCATCGTCGCGCTCTACCGCCCTGGCCCGATGGACAACATCCCCGCCTACAACCGGCGCAAGCACGGCCAGGAAGAGCCGGACTACCTGCACGACAAGCTGAAGGAGATCCTGCAAGAGACCCACGGGATCATCATCTACCAAGAGCAGGTGATGCAGATCGCGCAGGTTCTGTCGGGCTACACGCTCGGTGAAGCCGACATGCTGCGCCGGGCGATGGGCAAGAAGATCGCCGCCGAGATGGCCGTGCAACGCGACAGGTTCGTCGACGGTGCGGTCGAACGCGGCACCGCGAAGGCCGAGGCGAGCCACATTTTCGACCTTGTGGCAAAGTTCGCGAACTACGGCTTCAACAAATCACACGCTGCCGCGTACGCCCTCGTCGCCTACCAAACCGCGTACCTTAAGGCGAACCACCCGCGCGAATTCCTCGCCGCCTCCATGACCCTCGACATGGGCAACACCGACAAGCTCGCCGAATTCAGGGCAGAAGCGCTGCGCATGGACATTGAGGTCCTTCGCCCGTGCGTGAACCGCTCGCTGCTGGAGTTCAACGTGGTCAACGGCGCCATCGACTACGGTTTGGCGGCCATCAAGGGCGTCGGCCGCCCCCTCGTGGCGCACATTGTTGCCGAGCGGGACAAGCAGCCGTTCGCATCCATCACCGACTTTGCCAACCGTTTGGATCCAAAGATCGCCCCGCGTCGCGGCCTTGAGGCGTTAATCGCCGCCGGCGCGTTCGACAACCTCGTCGACAACCGCGGCGCCCTGATCGGCGCCATCGATCACATCCTCGGCGTCGCCCAGCGCATTTCTAACGGAGACGCCATCGGCCAAAGTGATTTTTTTGGCGCCGCAAAGGACGACGACATTCGCCTCCCCGAGAACGCAGCGTGGACCCCGGCAGAGCGCCTTCAGAAAGAATTCGAGGCCATCGGCTTTTACCTGTCGTCCCACCCGCTCGACGACTACCGCCAAGCGATGGCCGAGCGCCGCATCCCCCTCTGGCGGGACTTTGAAAGTGCGTTCCGCCGCGGCGAGGGCCACCGCATTGCAGGCGCAGTCATGGCGCGTCAGGAACGCCGGACGCGCACGGGCGGACGGATCGGTGTCATCCAGTTGTCCGATCCCAGCGGCCAGTACGAAGCGGTCGCATTCTCAGAAATTTTGGAACACCACCGCACGCTCCTTGAGCCCGGCTCCTGCGTCCTTCTGACCGTCCAAACCCAGGAGCGAGACGATGGGCTCTCGCTGCGTATCAACGGCGTTGAGCCCCTCAGCAGTATCGCCAACGGCAGGACATCCTGTACGATTTTTCTGGCCGGCGATGGATCGCTGCCCGCGATCTCGCGTCTGATCGCCGATCAGGGCCAATGCCAAGTGAATTTCGTGGCCATATCGGCCAGCGGACGCGGCAATCACGAAACACTGGTCAGCTTGAACGACCGCCGCGCAGTCTCCCCATCGGTGGTCGCCGCCATCAAATCCATGGCCGGGGTCGTCGATGTGAAACTCACCAGGGGCGCGGCCGCCTCGCCTTGACAGCACCACCTGTAAGTCCATGACTGTATTCAACACAGGTAGAGATCGCGCCAAACGCGATCCGAGACCGCTCCATGGGGAGGAGATCCAATGGGCCTTACACGCCAACTCACCGCGCTCGCCTGCGCGTCATTCGTCCTCGCGCCCGCGACCTTAGCGCAAGCAAACGACATCGAACTGCCGCGCCAGCTGTCTTGGACAGCTTACGGCACCGGCTCTGCGGGTTATAACCAGGCCGTCGCCATCGGTGCCGCACTGCAAGATGCAACGGGCACGAACCTTCGCGTGCTGCCCGGCAAGAACGATGTTTCGCGCACCGCACCGCTGCGCCGCGGCCGCGTCCAATTCTCCGCCACAGGCGTTGGCGGATCGTTCATGGCGCAAGAGGGCGTTTTTCAGTTCGGTGAGCAGAACTGGGGCCCGCAGCGCGTGCGCGTGCTCGTCGCCAACAACGGCGGCGCCATCAACCTTGCCGTCGGCGTTGCCGGCGATATCGGCGTCGAAAGCTATGAGGACCTGAAGGGCAAGCGCGTTGCTTGGGTGGTGGGCGCCCCTGCGCTCAACGTGAACACCGAGGCCTACCTCGCCTATGCCGGGCTCACCTGGGACGACGTGGAGCGGGTCGATTTCGGTGGCTTCGGCGCGTCCTGGAAAGGGCTGATCAACGGGCAAGTGGATGCCGCGTTTGCTTCCACCAACTCAGGCCTCGCCTATGAAGCCGCCGCCTCTCCGCGCGGTCTCACCTGGCCGACCATCGATCCTGACAACGCTGAAGGCCTTGGCCGGATGCAGTCCATCGCCCCCTTCTTCTCGGTCAACAAAGCCCGTGTTGGTGCCACCATCGACGGCACCGACGGCTATCAGGGCGCCGGTTACGCATACCCCGTCCTGGTGGCGATGGAAGAGACCGAGCCCGATCTCGTCTACAACATGACCAAAGCCATGGATCAGCTGTTCGACGAGTATGACGGCAACGCGCCAGGTATTGGCGGTTGGGCTATCGACAAGCAAAACTACAAGTGGGTGGTCCCCTACCACGACGGCGCCATCGAGTACTTCAAAGAGATCGGGACGTGGTCCGACGAAGCCCAGGCCCACAACGACAACTTGGTCGCGCGGCAAGACGCGTTAGCCGCTGCCTGGGAGAGCCTGACCGCAGAAAACCCAGACGACTGGGCGTCCGCGTGGGAAACCAAACGCCGTGAAGCGCTCGCGGCGGGCGGCTTCGACGTCGTCTTCTAAGGTGCCGTCAATCATCGGGGCGTCGTTGGCGCCCCGATCCGGTCTCGCGTGGTCGCGCCAAGCTGTCTTGGCGTGGCTCGCCGTTTGGAGTTCAGCCGCAGTGAGCCGGCGCCGTACCCAAGACAAGCGCAACGCGACAACGCCGATGGCGAGCGCGCCATGAGCAGCGTCACCGAGCCAGCCACCACCGCAGCACCGCCGGCGGACGTTGCGCCCGCCGAGCTGCATGGTGCCGCACGGATCGTGGTCGCATGCGCGACGCTCCTTGGCGTCCTCCTCGCAGTCAACCAGCTGTTCAACCTTCAGATCGGCGGCTTCGTCCTCATCGATGGCCGCTATCTCTACCTGCTGGGCGGCCTTTTCCTGGCCATCGCCTTTCTGGTTTTTCGCGTCTCGGGTCGTAAAGGCGGGCGCGTGCCGGCCTACGACTGGGCGCTCGCTGTCATCGCAGCCGCCGCAACGGGCTATCTCAGCTGGACCGCTGAGCAGAACTTATCGCAAGGCTGGGAGTACGCCGCCCCCGTTGAGGCCCAATGGGTTGCCGTCGTTTTTCTCATCCTGATCCTCGAAGCCACGCGCCGCGCCGGCGGCACAGTGCTCTTTGTGATCGTCAGCGTGTTCGCGGCCTACCCGACCTTCGCCGGCCACGTGCCCGACCCGTTTTCCGGCTTCCAAAGCACGCCCATCGAAACGGTCGCCTACCACATCTACGCGTCCGAAAGCGCGTTCGGCATCCCGATGCGCGCGTTCGGCAGCATCGTCATCGGCTTCATCGTCTTTGGCGCTGTGCTCCAACGCACCGGCGGCGGCCGCTTCTTCAACGACCTCGCCCTCTCACTCGTCGGCCGCTACCGGGGCGGCGCCGCAAAAGTCTCGATCTTCGCGTCCGGCTTTATGGGCTCCATGTCCGGCAGCGTGATTTCCAACGTCCTGACGACTGGTTCGGTGTCCATCCCGGCCATGAAGCGCACCGGCTTCACGCCCCAAGCCGCCGCCGCCACAGAAGCGTGCGCCTCCACCGGCGGCGTGCTGATGCCGCCCATCATGGGCGCCACAGCCTTCGTAATGGCCTCGTTCCTATCGCGCCCCTACGTCGAGATCGCGGTTGCCGCCGCGATCCCCTCGATCCTGTTCTACTTCGGCCTTTTCGCGCAGATCGACGCCTACTCCGCCCGCCGCGGCCTGCGCGGCATTCCGCTGCCCGAGCTGCCCCGCCTTCTGAAAACCATCAAAGATGGCTGGCTCTACATCGCCGTCTTCGCGCTCCTCATCTACCTCATGGTTGGACTGCGCCAGGAAACCACCGCGCCGTTCTGGGCGACACTCCTGCTGATCATCGTCAACCAACTCCTGCCGAGCCAACGCCTCTCCCTGCGCGGCATGCTGGCCGCAGTCGTTGGCATCGGTATGGCGCTCGCGGAGCTCACAGCGGTGATCCTCGGCGTCGGCCTCATCGTCGGGGCGTTCTCCGCCACTGGCCTTGCCGGCACGCTGGTCAACGAACTGATCTTCCTCGCGGGCGACGACGTGATTGTGCTCCTCCTGATGGGCGCCCTCACCGCCTTCATCTTCGGCATGGGGATGACCGTCACGGCCTGCTACATCTTCCTTGCCGTCGTGCTCGCACCGGCGCTCGTGGAGGGTGGGCTCAACCCGCTCGCCGTGCACCTTTTCATACTCTACTGGGGCATGGTGAGCTTCATCACCCCGCCGGTCGCGCTCGGCGCGTTCGCAGCGGCCACAGCGGCCGGCGCCAACCCGATGCGCGCCGGGTTCGAGGCTATGCGCCTTGGCGGCGTCATCTACATCATGCCGTTCTTCTTCGTGCTCAACCCGGCCCTCATCGGCGAAGGCCCATGGACAGAGGTCCTCTTCGTCCTCACCACCGC
>CAKZYH010000012.1 GCA_937884725.1 uncultured Paracoccaceae bacterium | reverse complement strand
CGCGAAGGTGAATGCGGATGGCAGCGTCGGCGCCATCACCGTCGCCGGCTTCGATTTGGTCGACGATGGCTTTGTGCTGGCTGATGAGGCGCTCGACGGGGAAGCGGCCGAGGGCGAGGAAGCGCACGCGGTCCATTTGCGCCTTGAGGCCCTCAATGACGCTCCAGGTGCCGGCGCGGCCTGCGCCGTCCGCCAACGTGCGGTGGAACACTTCGTCGAGGCCGCTGAAGGCGAGCGGGTTGCCGCCGGCGGCCTCGGCCTGCCGGGTGACGAGGCGGCGCAGTTCCGAGACCAGCGCTGTGTCGGGCGCGGCGGCGAGGATGCGCACAATGTCCGCCTCCACCGCTTCGCGCAGGAAGCGGGCGTCGAGGACGGCGGTGTAGACGATTTTGTTGACGACGGTGCCGCGCTGGGGCCGAACCGAGAGCAACCCTTCGGCGGCGAGCTTGATGAAAGCTTCGCGCACCGGCTGGCGGCTTGTGGCGTAGCGCTTGGCGATTTCGGTTTCGGAGATTTGGTGCCCGGGCGGCAGGTCGCCACGGATCACCCGCTCGCGCAAAATCCGATGGATTTGCGAGGCGATGGGTTGGGTTTGATCCAACGTCCACTGGGGCTGGATGTCTGCGTACACGCACCACTCCTGGCTTGCGTCGGCGCTAGCATACTTCCATACTAGTCGGCAACAAGGTCGGCGCAACAGAATGCAGACCGCTCAAACAAACGGTATCCGGGGGAGGAAGCCGGTGAGACAGACTTGGCGCTGGTTTGGGCCGCACGACCTGGTGTCCATCGACGACATGCTTCAGGCGGGCGTTGAGGGTGTCGTCACCGCGCTGCACCATGTGCCGACGGGAGCGGTGTGGTCTCGGGAAGAGATCGCAGAGCGCCAGCGCCAGATCGCGACGCGGGTCGATGGCAGTCCGTCGGGGCTTTCCTGGGAAGTGGTGGAAAGCCTGCCCGTCTCTGAGGCGATTAAGCAGCAAACGGGCGACTGGCGGGCGCACCTCGACGCTTATCGCGAGAGCCTGCACCACATCGCGGCGGCGGGAATTGAAGTGGTCTGCTACAACTTCATGCCCGTGCTCGACTGGACGCGCACCGACCTCGCCTATCGGGTGCCCTCCGGTGCCACGTGCATGCGGTTCGACTTTATCGATTTTGCCGCGTTTGACCTCTTTGTTCTGGAGCGGGTGGACGCACCGGCCGACTATGATGAGCCGACGCGCGAGGAGGCCGCTGTACGATTCGCCGGCATGGACGATGCGCGGCGTGATCAGTTGGCCGGCAATGTGGTGACGGGGCTGCCTGGGGCAGCGGAGAGCATGTCGATGGACGATGTGCGCGGCCATCTTGCGCAATATGACGGGCTTTCGGCGGAAATGCTGCGCAAGCATCTCATTGATTTTCTTTCCGAAGTCGTGCCGACCGCGGAGACGCTTGGGGTGCGACTGTGCTGTCACCCCGACGATCCGCCCTTTCCGCTGTTGGGGCTGCCGCGGGTGATGTCGACGCTGTTAGACTACGCCCACGTGGTGAAGGCGGTGCCGAGCCCAGCCAATGGCGTGACGTTGTGCTCGGGCTCGCTCGGCGCGCGGCCCGACAATGATCTGCCCGCGATGATGACCGCGCTGGGGCCGCACGTGCACTTTTTGCATCTGCGCAACGTGACGCGGCAAAGCCATGGCATCCGCGGCTCGTTTTATGAGGCTGAGCACTTGGCGGGCGACACCGATATGGTGGCGGGGGTGGCAGCGGTGCTCGCCGAAGAGGCGCGGCGGAGGGGCGAGGGGCGGGCCGATCACTCCATCCCGTTCCGCCCCGATCACGGCCAGGATATTGTCGACGACCTGACGCGGGCTGCGCAGCCGGGCTATCCGCTGGTCGGCCGGCTCAAGGGGCTGGCGGAACTGCGCGGCGTGATGGCTGCGCTGTCGCACGCTTGAGGGGCCGCGGGATGACGAGGCTCCGCGCACTCGATCAGCTGCCGGCGCATGTGGCGCGGCCCGGCTTTGACCGTGACGCGCATGGTGTGGGCATGGTGCACCTTGGGGTCGGCGCGTTTCATAAGGCGCACCAGGCGGTCTACACTGATGCGGCGTTGAGCGCGGCGGGTGGCGATTGGCGCATTTTGGGCGTCAACTTGCGCTCCACGACGGCGGCCGATCAGCTTGGCCCGCAAAACGGGTTGTTCACTGTGGTGGAGCGCGGCGCTAACGGCGACCGGGCGCGAGTGATCGGTGCGATCGAGCGGGCTTGCACGCTGGGGCCGGATCGCGCGGCGGTGATGGCGGCGCTGGTCGCTCCCACGACGCGCATCGTGTCGCTCACCGTCAGCGAGAAGGGGTATGGGCTTGATCGCAGCGGGGGCGGTGTGGATCCGGCGCATCCGGCCATCGCGGCCGATCTGGTGCGGCCTGAGGAGCCTGTGGGCGTGGCGGGGCTTTTGGTGCGTGCGCTGGTGTTGCGCGACGCAGCCGGGGTGGCGCCGTTTGCGGTGCTCTCCTGCGATAACTTGCCGGAAAACGGCGCGATGGTGCGGGCGCTCCTGACGGACTTTGCCGCGCGGACTGCGCCGCAGCACGTTGATTTTATTGCCAATCAGGTGGCGTTTCCCTCCACCATGGTGGACCGGATCACGCCGGCCTCGACGGCCGACACGCTCGCCCGCACCGAGCAGTTGCTCGGTTGCCGTGACGAGGCGGCGGTGGAGACCGAGCCCTTTAGCCAGTGGGTGATCGAGGACCGCTTTCCTGGCGGTCGGCCGGCATGGGATGCGGGGGGCGCGATCTTCACCGACGACGCGCGGCCCTTTGAGGCGATGAAGCTTGGGATGTTGAACGGCACCCACTCATTGATGGCCTACGCGGGTTTTTTGTGCGGGCACCGCTATGTGCGCGACGTGATGGCTGACCATGCGTTGGCCGCTCTGGTGCGACGCCACATGAGTGCTGCGGCCGCGACGCTGAAACCTCCGACGGGCCTGATCTTGGCGCAGTATGCCGCTGATTTGGCGAAACGTTTTGCCAATCCCGCGATTGCGCACGAAACGTATCAGATCGCCATGGATGGCTCGCAGAAGATGCCGCAGCGCATCTTTGCGCCGGCGCTGCAGGCGATGGAGCGTGGTGCGCCGGTGGACAGTTTTGCGTTCGTGACGGCGGCGTGGCTGCGTTACTGTTTGGGGCGAGACGATGCCGGAGAGCCCTACAAGCTGCGCGATCCGCTGGAGGGCGAGTGGGCTGGTACGGCTGCGGATCCGACGGCGCTGTTCGAGCGCGGTGCGCAGCTTCCTGGGGTGATGCCCGATGCGTTGGCGCGCGATGATGCGTGGCGGCAGGCGGTGATTGCGCGGTTGGTGGTGATGGTGCGCGATGGCATGGCGCGCGCGGTGCACACGCAGCTGCAGGGGGCGTTTTAAGTGCCACCGCTGCTGCGGACTTAGGCACATCCGGCTTTGCGTCGCTGGGGCTGAGCGGCGGTTTTACAAGAATATTATCCGAAAATGTCCGGCGACATGGAGCTTCTTTGCCGCTTGGGACACGACTGTGCGTTTCATCAACATTCTATTATCAAACGACTTTTTGAAGTTACCCGGACTTTGGGATGAGCGTGCGTCAGGCGTCAATATGTCTTGACGCCTTTTGCCGTCAACTCGTATAAACACAAGACTTGTCGGTGAGGCAGCGGCTCAGTCTGCGCCACCCGGCGGCGGCTCATGGCGTGCTCTGTGAGGGGAGTGCGCACAGCCTAGGGGGCCGGGAAGCCCTCCAGGCACTGGCAGACGATGACCGCGCTTGGCTCGCGCGCGTCCACTATTTCTGGAGGATCGCCATGGCCCTGTTGAGCTTTGAGAGGAAGTACCGGGTCCGGGGTGGGACCCTGCTTTATGGTGACACGTTCGACTTCTGGGTCGGCCCCTATTACGTGGGCTTTTTTGGCGTCTGCACGGTCGTTTTTGCGGTCATTGGCACTGCGCTCATCATCTATGGCGCGGCGATCGGTCCGACCTGGAACCCTTGGCTGATCAGTATTAACCCGCCGCCCATTGAGTATAAGCTAGCGTTCGCACCGATGCGCGAAGGCGGGTTGTGGCAATGGATCTCTATATTTGCGTTGCTCGCGTTTATCTCCTGGGCATTACGCATGGTGGAGATCGCCCGGAAGTTGGGCATGACCTACCACATTCCCATCGCGTTTTCGTTCGCCATCCTCGCGTTCGCGACGCTGAATGTGTTCCGGCCAATTATGCTGGGCGCTTGGGGGCACGGCTTCCCGTATGGGATTTGGAGCCACCTTAACTGGGTTTGGTTCACCGGCTACCAGTACGGCAACTTCCACTACAATCCGCTGCACATGGTGGCGATCACCTTCTTCTTCACCAATGCTTTTGCCTTGGCGCTTCATGCCGGCATGGTTCTGTCCGCTGCCAACGTGCAGAAGGGCGAAACCATGAAACAGCCCGAGCATGAGGACACGTATTTCCGCGATACTATCGGCTACTCCATCGGGACGTTGGGCATCCACCGGCTCGGCCTGTTCACCGCGTTGTCCGCGGGCTTTTGGAGTGCGGCGTGTATCATCATCAGTGGGCCGCCCATCTGGTCACGGACCTGGATGGAGTGGTGGGAATTCCTCCGCTAGCCGCACTTTTACTCATCAGCCAAAGCAACAAAGCAGCCTGAGGGCGACTAGGAGAGACAATCGTGGCTGAATATCAAAACGTATTCACACGGGTACAGGTGTTTGGTCCTGCGGATCACGGGATCCCCGTGGCGGACGCTGAGAATAGGGCGATCAAGCCGTTTAACTCGGTCTTGCTTGGCCGGATTGGTAACGCCCAGTTTGGCCCGATTTATCTTGGTTATCTGGGTATCTTGTCGATCGTCTGCTTCGCCATCGGGTTCAGCATCATCGGCCTCAACATGCTGGCCTCGGTGGACTGGAACCTGGTGACCTTCGTGCGGGAGTTCTTCTGGCTCCAGCTCGCGGCGCCACTGCCCCAGCACGGCCTGAAGATTTTGCCGCCGCTCGACGAAGGCGGTTGGTGGCTCCTCGCAGGCTTCTTCATCACTGCGTCCATATTGTTGTGGTGGGTGCGCATGTATCGCCGCGCCATCGCGCTCGGGCTCGGGCTGCACGTGTGTTACGCCTTTGCCTCGGCGATTTGGCTCTACTTGGTGCTCGGCTTCATCCGGCCGATCCTGATGGGCCGTTGGTCCGAAGCGGTCCCGTTCGGCATTTTCCCGCACCTTGATTGGACCAACAACTTCTCGATCATCTACGGCAACTTGTTCTGGAACCCGTTCCACGGTCTGTCCATCGCGTTCCTGTACGGCTCAGCGGTGCTGTTTGCCATGCACGGCGCCACCATCCTCGCAGTGTCGCGCTACGGCGGTGAGCGGGAGCTGGAACAAATGAGCGACCGCGGCACGGCTGCGGAACGGGCCGGTCTCTTCTGGCGCTGGGTGATGGGCTTCAACGCGTCCTACGAATCGATCCACCGTTGGGCCTGGTGGTTCGCCGTCCTGACGACGCTGACAGGCGGCATCGGCATCCTCATCACGGGACCGGTCGTCACCAACTGGACGGTCTGGGGCCAAGAGGCGGGCATTGTCCCGACCGACTTCTCCATCTGGCCGATCACACCGCAATCCACCGTGTCCAGCTGGGGCGCCGACTAACGTCGACGCCTCCTCCCCAAGACTTGGCATTGAAGAAGACGTCGCTGCACTAGCCGTCTTGTGAAAAGGAAAACTCAGATGGGCGAAATCGTAGGCGAAGTCGATACAACATCGTTGTTGCTCTACGCGTTTTGGCTGTTCTTCTTTTACTTGGTGTACTACCTGCAGAAGGAGAGCCGGCGGGAGGGGTATCCCCTGGAATCAGACGAAACCGGCAAGCTCGACGCCAGCAGTGCGGTCTTCATGCCCGACCCCAAAACGTACAAGATGCCCCACGGCCATGGCGACGTCACCGTTCCAAACTACAAGCGCGAAGAGCGTGAGATTAAGCTCAAGCCCCTTCGCGTTTGGTCGGGCGCTCCCAAGGAGCCCACAGGCAGTAACCCGATGCTGGATGGGGTTGGGCCTGGTGCCTATGCCGAGCGCGCCGATGTGCCCGACCTGACGGCCGAAGGCGAAGTGAAGATCGTGCCTTTGCGCACCATCTCCGAAGAGTTCAAAATCGTCGGCACCGCGATCAGCCCCATCGGGATGCGCATCATGGGCTGCGACGGTGAGGTGGGCGGCATCATCACCGACGTTTGGGTCGATACGGCTGAGCGGATGATCCGGTTCTACGAGGTCGACCCCTACGGTGAGGAGTTGACGGCTCCGGCGAACGGGAGCGCCGCCGGAGAAGAGGGTGAAGGCAACGCGCCAGCTGCGCCGGCACCGAGCCCGAAGAACCGCGTCCTTGTGCCCGCAAACTTTACCACGCTGCACCGCTGGCGTTTCTCACGGCGCATTTACGTGGGCGCCATCACCGGCCCGCAGTTCAAAGACGTTCCGCGGACGAAGACGCTGGACCAGGTGACCCTGCTCGAAGAAGATAAAATCTACGGGTACTTTGGCGCCGGCACGTTCTACGCCACGCCACAGCGCAGAGCGTCGAAGTTTGCACTGATGCAGTACCAATAACCAACGGCCCACCGGCCATTCCTCCACCGGCGGCAAGAGGATGTCGAGATGCCCACTAACATAGGTAACGCGTTTCCATCGAGTTCATCTGCAGCATTTCTCGATCCGGCCGCCGGAGGAGCGGCGGCGGGATCGGGACCAGCAGCGTCAGAGGTCTCTCGCGGTTTCCGCGAGCTGCCAGCCAAGCTCAGCGCTGGGGAGCGCGTGGTGTGGCAGGGCGCCCCCAACTGGTGGGCGATTGCCCGGCAAGTCTTTCATGTCCGGGTGGTGGTCGCGTACTTTGTGCTCTACGGCGTCTACCAAGCCATGGCGGTCTCCAACGATGGAGGCGCACTGCCTGAGGCGCTGTTTTCTGGCGTGACAACTGCGGCACTGGCGCTGCCGGCGGTGGGCATCCTGCTTGGGATCGCCTGGCTCGTGCAGCGCACAACGCTTTATACCATCACCTCCAAGCGCATTCTGCTCGGTGTGGGGATTGCGCTGCCCAAAACCTTCAACATTCCGTTTGAGCACGTGGACGGGGTCTCTTTTCAGCCCAACCCAGACGGCACGGGCAACATCTCGCTGAAGCTCTCCAAGCGCACCAGGATCGCTTGGCTTGTCCTTTGGCCGCATCTTCGCCCGTGGCACTTTTCCAACCCCGAGCCCACATTGCGCGGCTTGCCGAACGCAGCGGCAGTGGCGAGCGACCTTGCCGCAGCGATCCACGCCAGCGTGCCGGCGTCGACCGCCGTTCAGGCCGTTGCAGCGCCGGCCGCTCCCGAAGCGCCCGCAACGTCTGCCGTGCCCAAGGCTAAGCCGCAGCAGGCCGCCAACTCGGCCGCACCGCTGCCTGTTCGCCTCACCTTCGCTTTAATGGTTTGTTGCGCGGCCTTCGTCGCGATCCACCAGTGGACCAAAAGCGACAGCGCGGTGGCGAGCGCACGGGTTGCGCAAGACAGTATGCCCATTTCCTTCCAGCGCACCGGCGACTTCGGCTGGAGCGTGCTCAACCCGGAAACCGGTGAGACGATCACCGAGCTCACCAGCGGCAATGATGGCATCATCCGCGGCGCAATGCGCAGTTTCACCAATCGCCGGACAGTGTCGAAGCTGGCTCTCGATGCGCCTTACCAGTTAGTGCGGTGGGACAATGGTGAGGTGGCGCTCTACGATGCGCTCACTGACACATCCGTTCCCATCGACGCCTTCGGTCCCTACGCCCCGGGTGCCACGCTCGATCTCATCAATCTGATGAAGAAACCCGCCGCGGATTAGTCGTTCGCAGCGCCCAACGCGGCGGGGCCAGGGCAGCAACTGCCGCGCAACCATTTCCCGCAGAACCGCGTGCAGCAGGTCTTGTCAGCTGCAAACCGCTTTTTCGGTCTAAGCCCGGTGGGCTCACCCGCAGGCGCGTGATGGCCTCGAAGCCGTCTCTGGTGATGAGCAATGCGCCACGCGGCACCGTCGCTTGACGCTGCTCGTGTTGCAGTGCGCCCGCGCGGCCGAAGAAGCCACCCGATGGATGATGTCAGGGGGCCGCCCGGATGCGTTGCCGTCGTCGCCAGGGCCACTAACCTGCTTGGGACAGTGCAGTGTTGCGCGCTAGCGATGTTGAGCATCAATAATAGCCGGCTGACAGCGCTCTCTCAGCCGTCGCCCGAGCAGCGTCACGCGATTTCGCGCGGGGCCAAAGTGCTCCAGGCCAGATCATGCGCCCCGACCACGGAGGGGCCACCTCAACCGGCGGCGCCGCATGGCATGGCCCAAAGCGTCCGACAGTTCGTTGCCGGACGCGATGGGCCCGTTTTGCTGATGTCGCTCCGAAGCCGCACCGCAGGCATACGCACACGCTCAGACTAGCCCCGTGGTGGTCCTTGTCCGAGGCCAAAGTGTCGCCTGACCCGGGGCTTCGGGGCGCCTTCAGCGATAGATGGTCGCGACAGCGTCCTCCAGCCGATACCCCGCGTCGGCGAGGATTGTTGGGGTGGGGTCGGCGCGCAGCGTGCCTTCGAGCCAAATGGGGGCAAACATTTCAGGCGCCCCGGCCGCTTCTTCAACATAGACGATCTGGTTGGGTGTCGGCGGCGGAACGTGAATGCATGCGCCAAGCACCGGCACCAGCAAAAACCGTGTTTCGCCCTCGGAAAAACCCACCGGAGTGGTGTAGCCCGCAAGGCGCACGCGCGCGCCATCGAGGCTTTCGTTGAGGCCACCCTCCATGATCTGCATCGATCTCATGTCCGCAATGTCGAGAAAGAAGAGCTCAATGTCCTGCGTGGTGGTGCCGTCGGGAAATTCGCTGGCGGAGGGAAAGCCCAGCCGCTCGCGATCCTGCGCGCCCGTCCCCGGAAACTCGCCCGCCACGTAAAGATCCGACCAATCGAGATCGCGCGTGCCCTCGGCAAGCGGCGGGATGACATCGGCGCGGGGCATATCGTAGCGAATCAATGGGTGGGGAGCCGTCCCATCATCGAAAGGGGCTCCCGGATCCGCGGGCGGCGCGCGCAAGGCTATGCTGACACCGCTGTCCGGATCCCAAGGCGCCCACAGCAAAATGACGACCGCGACCGCCGCGATCACCACTGCAAAACCCCGCAGAATCATGCCCATGGCGCCACCTCCCAAGGGAGGACCTACATCATTCGCCGCGCAAGTGCGAAGAGGCCAGCCATTCACGTTGGCGTGGGCGGTTGAAGCCGCACTCCCGATCGTCGATTGTGCTGCCACATCGGAATTGTTTTGCCCATGCGCGCGTTCTTTGCCGCCGAGACAGATGCTCACGCGCCCGAGTTTTTCCTCAAACTTGGGAAGGTTGTGCCCAATGAGGAGCGGGCGGAGCGCTCAAAGCGCCTGCGTACGGCGCTGGATGGGCTTGGCGTCGCCGTCGAGACGCCCGGGCACTATGGTGACGAGCCCATATTGGCGGTCCACAGCGCGCGATATCTGGAGTTCCTCAAAGGCATCTATGGCGAGTGGTCATCGTTGCCGGCCGCGGGGCCGGAGGTAGTCGCGAACGTCCAGCCCCGCCACGCAGGCACGCAGTATCCACCGGGCATCATTGGGCGGATGGGCTGGCACATGGGCGATCTTGCGTGTCCCATCGGCAAGGGGACCGCTGAGGCCGCGTGCCGCGCCGCCGACACCGCAGTGGCCGCCGCAGAAACGGTCTCTGATGGGACGCTCGCCTACGCACTGTGCCGCCCGCCGGGCCACCACGCTAGCGCGGAAGTCGCCGGTGGCCATTGCTATCTCAACAACAGCGCCATCGCCGCGGAGAGGCTGCGGGCAAACGGCGCCCGCGTTGCGATCCTCGACATCGATGTGCACCACGGCAATGGCACGCAATCGATTTACTATCGCAACGGCAACGTCACGACGGTCTCGGTGCACGCCGGCGCGGGCATGTTTTACCCCTGGTTTACCGGGCACCCAGACGAACGCGGCGAGGGCGAAGGGGAGGGTGCGAACCACAACATTTCCGTGCCCGTTGGCGCGAGTGGAGCCGCCTGGCAGCTGGCAGTGGCCGATGGTTTGGCGGTGGCGGTGGGATCGGGCGCCGACGCGCTGGTGCTCGCGTTGGGTCTTGATGTTCACGAAAGTGACCCGCTTGGCGCGCTCAAAGTCAGCACTCACGACATCTTCGTGGCCGGCGAGATTATTGGCCGGGCCGCCCTGCCGACGGTGGTCGTGCAGGAGGGCGGCTATTTGGGGCCGGTGCTTACCGAAAACCTGACCGCTTTTTTGGGCGGTCTGCGCGGAAGTCACCCCTCGGGATGAGCGCGTCTGCGGTCTTCGACGGCAGGGTTCGCATCCTCTCCAGCGACACGGTGAACGGTGTGTGCGTGTTTCGCCTTGAGGCGCCGCCTCAGTGCATAGGGGCGGGACCCGGCCAGTACGTTTTGTTGCGCCATGACAGCGGCCCGTTCCTGCCCCGTCCGCTGAGCATTGTGAGCGATGAGGGCGGCTTGCTGATCGCGGCCAATCTGTGGGGCGCCGGGACATCGGCCATTGCAAGCGCGTCCGTGGGCGATACCCTCAACCTCACCGGTCCGCTCGGCAACACCTTTAGCGACACGCAAGAGCCGCTCACGATGGTGACGGATCTGTCCCATGTGGGCGGCGTTCTGGCGCTGGCCGTGGCCCGTCGGCGGCCAGACGATGTGTTAATGATGGTGGCGGACAGCGCGTCTGAGCGGCGCTCCCTGGACCGTTTGTGCGCCGTGGCCGACGTGTGCCACAGGTTGGTGTCATCGAACGAGGTGGAAAACGCTTTGGCCGATTGCCCCGCGCGCCTCGCGATCAGCGTGAAGGACAGCGTGGCGCTTAAAGTTCAACGCTTTGCCGCGGCACATGGCCGGCCGGGCGAAGCATTGCTCCACGCCATGATGGCGTGCGGTTTGGGGGCGTGTCACGCGTGTGTCCATCCCATGCGCGGCGGAACGCCAGTGCTTGTGTGCGACGGCCCGGTGTTTGACTTGCAAGCACCAGATTTCACCCACAACCACAATTGGGTTGCCGCGTGAGCGGGCCGCTCACAGTGACCGTGGGCGGCGTTAGTCTCAGGGCGCCCGTGCTGCCGGCATCCGGCACGCTCGGTCTGGGCCACAACCGCGTTTTCGACCTTGGCCTGTTGCCCGCGCTGGTTCCGAAGACGGTGATGCCGACCGCGCGGGAAGGTCATCCTGCGCCGCGGCTGGTGGAGGCGGCGGGCGGGATCGTAAATGCGATAGGCATTCCTTCGGGGGGCATTACCACCTTCATCGCGCAGGATCTGCCACGCTGGACAGCGTTTGGACCGCCGGTGATCGTGTCGGTATCTGCCGGCACGCCGGACGAATTCGCCGCGATGGTGGAGGCGCTTTCAGCGACTGAGGTGGCTGCGGTCGAGCTGAACCTGTCGTGTCCCAATCTTGAAGAGGGCGGCAAAGCCTTTGCGCTCGATCCGCATGCGGTGGCGTCTGCGGTGGGCGCATGCTCCAAGGTTGCGACCGTGCCGTTGTGGGCCAAGCTGACGCCCAATGCGCAGGAGCCGGCCGAGCCCGCCCGCGCTGCTGCCGACACCGGTGCCGCCGCGCTGATCGCCGGCAACACACTGCTCGCCTTCCCGCGCGATGCCGCCGGTGCGCCTGTGCTCGCGAATCGCACGGGCGGTCTGTCGGGACCGCCGCTCTATCCGGTGGCGCTGCGCCACGTCGACGAGATCGCGCGGGCGACCCCATTGCCGGTCATCGGTTGCGGCGGTGTGCGCACCTTGGGAAACGTGAAGGCCATGATGGCGGCGGGCGCATCGGCGGTGTCGGTGGGCAGCGCGACGTTGCAACGTCCGACCGCGATGATCGACTTGATCGCTCAATGGGAGGCGGAAGCGATGACCCGGGCAGCCGCCGAATGAGTGATCGCGTGACCTTCGGCCGACCTAAAGAGTTCGCTTGCGTCCGCGATGGCGATGTGCCGGCCGCTGTTGCCGGTACGTCGGCCCACGTCGCGCGAGATCGTGATGCAGACCACGCCCACCTTGGTGCCGTCGGTGGCCGGTGTGGGGGTGGTGATGGCCCAACCGATTGATGAGCTGGCTCCGGCACGGGTCACACAGCTGATGACGCGCTCTGTCACCAGCGATACACCGCCAGCCACGATCAATGCGATGAAAGACCTCTGCACGGCGGCGGAGCTTTTTCGGGCCTTCGCGACCCCCAACTTGACCGCAAAGGTGCCCGATCCGTCTGCGTAGGTGCTGGAGTGGACGGTCGATGTTACTTTTTCTGTTGATGCGCGGTGAGGTGACCGGCGTGGGCGGTGCGGTGGTATCGCTGACCAGCGAGAATGGACAATAGTGGATGGCCGTGGGGTTGTGATGAGCGGTGGTGCGATGGTGCTGGACGACGCGGCTGCGGCGCGGCTGGTGGCGGCCGGCCTGCTCGACATCGAGGCTGTGCACTTGCGCCCCGACGAGCCGTTTACCTACACCTCGGGCCTGAAAAGCCCTGTCTATGTGGATTGCCGCAAGGTGATCGCGTTTCCGCGCCTGCGCGGGCTCATCATTTCCTTGATGGTGGGCCAGATCATGGCGCGCGCCGGCGCTGAGGCCTTCGATGCTGTGGCGGGCGGCGAGACGGCAGGAATCCCCTACGCTGCCTGGCTGAGCGACGCGCTGGGTCTGCCGATGCTCTATGTGCGCAAAAAACCCAAGGGATTTGGCCGGCTCGCGCAGATCGAAGGCGATTTTTCCGCAGGCGCTCGCGTGCTGTTGGTGGAGGATTTGGCCACCGACGGTGGGTCAAAAATTGTCTTCGTGGATGCGTTGCGGGCGGCCGGTGCCAGTGTCGCCCACTGCCAGGTGGTGTTTCATCACGACGTATTTCCTGGTTCATCGGGGAGGCTGGCCGACGCTGGAGTGCAGCTGCACACCTTGGCCCGTTGGAGCGACGTGCTTGATGTCGCCAAACAGCGGGAGGCGCTGTCGGCGAACGACCTTAAGGCAGTGCGGGCCTTTCTCGAAGACCCCTATCGGTGGAGCGGTGCCCGCGGCGGCATCAGTGCTCCCGACGGGTGAAGCCGCCGTCGGCGGCAGTGCGCGTCGGGCTCTGGAATGACTTGGGTTAGGGCTTCGGCGCTGATGCTTGAAGCGCGAGGGCGTGGACCGGCCCTGCTAAAAAGTCGCTCAGCGCCTCGTTGACCATACGGTGGCTTGCGACCCGGGTTTTGCCGGCAAAGGCATCGGCGACAATGGTGACGCGAAAATGAGTCTCGCCCTCAGGCCGTGCGCCGACGTGGCCGGCGTGCAGATGCGATTCGTCCACAACGTCCAATGACTGGGGCGCGAATATCTCCTCAAGCCGCGCGCTCATGCGCTCGCGCACCGTTGCGCCGGGCAGGCTGGGTTGAGGCTCGCGATCAAGCGCCATGGGCTTGTCTCCCTTCAGTTCTTACCGTCGCACATACTGCCGCCCCCGCTACGGGCGACGCCGCTCGTGTCGTGGACCGCATGCCGCTGCAGTCAACTAGATGCCAGGTGCAAACAATCCAACGTTCACTCTGCCACGTTGGATGTGGTTGATGTATTGTCACGTTGGCGTTGTGCGTTGGGAGAGCTCTGCTTTGGGTTGGACACGCTTTATCCGTTCGTTGGCTGCTTTGGCCATGGTTTGGACTGTTGTGGGCGCGTGGACGGCTGCCTTGGTACGTCCCGCGGCCGCAGATATCGGCGCCTATCTGGTGTTCGACATGGAAAGCGGCGAAATCATCGCGCAGCATCAGGCAAGCGCACTGTGGTTCCCCGCCTCGGTGACGAAGTTGATGACGGCGCATGTGACGCTGCAGGCGGTCGAGCGGGGCGAGCTGACGATGCGCTCGCCCGTGCGCATTTCGGTGCAGGCGAGCCAGCAGCCGCCGAGCAAGATGGGGTTTAAGGCCGGCACCATCATCACCATCGAAACCGCGCTGAGGATCATCCTGACCAAGTCGGCGAACGATGTGTCGGTGGCGCTCGCCGAAGCGGTCGGTGGGACCCTTGCCGGGTTCATGGCGCGGATGAACGAGACGGCCGCCGAACTCGGGATGGTGAACACGCGCTACGACAACCCGCACGGGCTGCCTAACCGCCTACAGGTCACCACCGCGCGCGACACCGCGCTTTTGATGATGGACCTCATCGAGCGTTTCCCGGACCGCACCGACTTTTTCGACATGAGCGGCGTGCGTCTGGGCAAGCAGGTTTTGCGCAATCACAACGTCCTCATCCGCCGGTTTGCGGGCGCGACGGGCATGAAGACCGGCTTCATCTGCTCGTCAGGCTTCAACATTGCGGCCTCCGCCCGGCGCGACGGTCGGCATCTGGGCGCTGTTGTGTTTGGCGGTTTGACCGGCCGGGAGCGCAATGAGCGCACCGCTGAACTCCTCGCTAAGGGGTTTGAGGCGGCAGCCAATGGCGGGATTGTGGCGTTGAACGGTTTTGGCGTCCTTGAAGACCAGCTGGCTTACGAGCCCGTGGCCGGGCAACGCTTGCCGCAAGGCGTCGTGAAGGATTTGGCTATCGCGGGACCTGACGCCGACGTGACGGACTTGAAGTCGGTCGTGTGCGGCAATTCACGGCCGAGCACACGCTATGACGAAGGCACGCTGCGCAGCCTTGAAGCGTTCAAGGCGCAGCGCGCAGCATACGCGGCCTGGCAGATTAAGATGACGGAACGAGAGGCGGCGATGGCCGAGATCTTAGGCACGTCCTCGCCGAGCGATGCGTTTGCCGATGTGTTGACGGTGGCGCCACAGGGGTCCGCTGAGGACGACGCGCCGCCCTCAGACTTTGTTCGCGGGCTGGCGGACGATGCCTTGCGCACAGCGTCTTTCACGCCCTCGACGCTTTGGTCACGGGTCCCGGTGGATCGCCCATCGCTGCCGAGCGATCTCGTAAAACCTTTGGCGCAGGCTGATTTTGCGCCGGACGACTGGCCGCAGCGCTCGCGCCTGCCCAAGCTCAATCCGCTCACGTCCGCTGGCCTTCGGGAGCCTGGGCCGGAGCGGCCGCCCCGGCTGCCGCTGTCTTATCTGGAATCTCTCCGCAGTATCGAGCCGGTAACGATTCGGATCGGCGGGGCTGAGCCAACGCGGCCGGAACCGCTGTCCGGCACCGTCGTGGGTGGCGGGATGCCACCGATGCCGAAAGTGAAGCCGGAGGTGGGCGTTTCTTTGTGAGCGACTTTACGCGAGGGGGATTTGGTGTAATATGCGCTTATAGCGTGTGGAGGGCCGAATGTCCGCTTTTGCCGTCGGTGTTGGTGCTCTTCCGACCGGTGTTCTGCCGGGTGCTCTCGAACTCATAACATCGGCCACCGCGGATCGTTGGCGCGCAAGCGGTAGCGCCTCTCACGCCATGGGGGTATCGTCCGAGCGATCGGTTCGCCGGCATCTGCACTCCATGGGATATGTTGTGCTCGGCGCGCGCCTGCGCACGGACGAGGGCGAAATCGATGTCCTCGCGCTGCGTGGGCGGACGCTTGCGGTCGTTGAGGTGAAGGCTGGGAAGCACCTGGACCGTGCGGCCTTCGCAGTGACACCGCGCAAGCAACGCCGCTTAGCCGGTGCCATTCAGTCTTGGCTCTCGAGCCATCCAGAATACTGCGATCACTTCATCCGGTTCGACGTTGCGCTTTGCGACCAGTATGGATGGTGCGACATCATTGAGAATGCATTTTTCGCTGATTGAGGGCTGAGCTCTCACACCTTTTGCTGCCCTTGGGGCGACGGGCCCTGAATTTGTTTCGATCCCGATGTCAGCAGGTGGCTGGCCAGCTAAACCATTTGGCCGAACCGTGTTGGCACGTCACGCGTTTTGTGTGGGTCAGGCGGCGTCGTCCGTCGCTTCGTCGCGCCCACGGCGTGCGAGCTCGTCGGCACGTTCGTTTTCGGGGTGACCGGCGTGCCCCTTGACCCACCGCCACGTCACATCGTGACGTGACGCCAATTCATCGAGCATCTCCCACAGATCTTGGTTCTTGACCGGTGCCTTCGAGGCCGTACGCCAGCCGCGCGCTTTCCACTGCGGCAACCACTGTGTGATCCCCTGCCGCACATATTGGCTATCCGTCACCACCGTCACAGAGATCGGCCGCTTGAGCGCCCTGAGGCCCTCAATGGCAGCGGTCAGTTCCATGCGGTTATTGGTGGTGTTGCGTTCGCCGCCGAACAGTTCCTTTTCGTGGTCGCCGTGCGTGAGGATAGCGCCCCATCCCCCCGGGCCTGGGTTTCCGGAGCAGGCGCCGTCGGTGTAGATCACCGTTTGTCGGGAGCCCTGGTGCGTAGGTTCGCTCGACCCGCTCATTGCCCGACGTCGAGGCCGTACTCGCTCGCACTGTCCACCGTCATGTGAAAGGCGAGCCGCTCTGCGTAAGGTTTGGGATCTTTCGGCGTCACCAGCGCGCCGGTGGGCACACGCACCCAATCATACAGCCGCGTCAGCAAGAAGCGCAGCGCGGCGCCACGGCACAGCAGCGGCAGGGCCTGCGCTTCAGCGGGCTCAAGCGGGCGCAGTGCGGTATAGCCGGATGCCAGTGCACGGCCCTTGGTCACGTTAAATTGGCCGTCATCCTCAAAGCACCACGCGTTCAATAGAATGGCGAGATCGTAGGCGAGACTATCGCGGCAGGCGAAATAGAAATCGATCAGCCCCGACAGCGCATCGCCGATGAAAAAGACGTTGTCGGGGAACAGGTCAGCATGGATTACCCCTTGGGGCAGTTCCATCGGCCATCCACCAGCGGCAGCGCCCGACAACTGGGGAAGCACCTCATCCACCATGGCCGTGAGGCCAGGTCGAACGCTTTCCGCTTCACTGCGGGACTCGTCAAACAGACCTGCCCAAGCGGCCGGGCCGAGGGCATTGTTGCGGTGTCCTGCGAATGGGGCGGCGGTTTGGTGGAACTGCGCCAGCGCCTTTCCAACGGCGAGGCAGTGGGCAGGCCTTGGCCGGCGAACCGCAACGCCATCCAAAAAGCTCACCATGGCAGCCTGCCGGCCCACGAGTTGTCCCAGCTGGTGGCCGTCTTTGCGCTTGATCGGGCGCGGCACTGCAAGGCCTGACGCGGCGCAGTGGTCCATCAGCCCGATGAAGAACGGCAAATCGTCCGTCGCCACCCGCTGCTCGTAGAGCGTGAGGATAAAGGTCCCGCCTGTGGTGCGGACCATGTAGTTGGTGTTTTCGACGCCTTCCGCGATGCCCTTTGCCGATAGCAAAGTCCCGACGTCGTAATCGGACAAAAACGCGCTGAGCTGTGTGTCGTCGATGTGGGTGTAGACGGCCATTGACGATGTCGTGTGCGCGGCTGTGGTGTCTCAGGCAAGTCCAACGCCGGCCGAAGGCAAAAATTTCACAGCTATTGCGTCACCACCTGCGCGAGGGCGCTAGGCTAGGCTGCCGTCTCGGCGCTGCTTTTGGCCGGGTTGGCGCCCGGTGTTGTGGCGCTTGCTGCTGGATCGAACGGGCCTGTGCGCAGCTGTCGTGGCAGGGCGAATTCTAGCGTTTCGTCCGCCGTGCGCGATGTTTCGAGCCTTAACTCGAAAGCGGTGTCGAACAGGTCGAGCACCTCTTCAACCAACGCCTCAGGTGCTGACGCACCTGCTGAAATCCCAAGTGTGCCAATCCCATCAAACTCAGCAAGATCAATGTCCGACGCACGTTGAACGAGGACAGCATGCGGGCAGCCAGCCGAGCGGGCCACATTGCGCAGCTGTTGGGAGTTGATCGAGTGGGGCGCGCCAACGATCACGATTGCATCGCAGGCGGCCGCCACGGTCTTTACCGCTTGCTGCCGGTTGGTGGACGCGTAGCAGATGTCGTCTTTGTGGGGGCCGACGATGGTCGGAAAGCGCTCCTGAAGCGCCGCAACGATCGCGCGGGTGTCCGACACCGACAGAGTGGTTTGGCTGATCCACGCCAGCACCCGGTCCGCCGGCGGCTCGAAGGTCATGACGTCGCGGATCGTTTCGATCAGGGTGACAGCACCAGCGGGGAGCTGCCCCATGGTTCCCTCGACCTCCGGATGCCCGGCATGTCCGATGAGCAGAATGTGCCGGCCGCGCTCAAAATGTGCCTCCGCTTCCCGGTGCACCTTAGAAACGAGCGGACATGTGGCATCCACGAAAAATAGGTTGCGCGCCTTGGCTTCCGCGGTGACGTCCTTCGGGACGCCGTGGGCGGAGAAAATCACCGGCCGGGTGTCATCTTCGACCTCGTCCAACTCCTCGACGAAAATGGCGCCCTTTTCCTCCAGCGCATTCACCACAAAGCGGTTATGCACGATCTCGTGGCGGACGTAGAGGGGGGCTCCGTACTGCGATAGCGCCGTCTCAACGATTTGTATGGCGCGGTCTACACCGGCACAAAACCCGCGCGGTGCGCACAAGATCACGCGCAACGCAGGCCGCGCCTCAGCCTGGTCGGCTGACATTGGTGTGGCCACCATCACAGTCTCCGCGTTGCGTTGAAATGCCCCTCGACATAGAGGTTCGCCGCCGGGGTTAGTCAAGGACGGTGTCGATGAGATTTGGGGTGGGACGCGACCGCGGAAGTAACGTGGCGGTCGAGCGCGAACTGATCAGGCGAGGCAATGGGCTGGTGCGGTGGGCGGCGTTGGGTGTGGTCGCTGCGCCGCTGCTCGCGGCCTGCGGCGGCGGGCCTGCGACGCCGGGCAGCATCGACCTGCAGAACGCGTTTCGCGGCACAACGCAGGCGCCGCAGCAGCCCGATCTGGGGCCGGAGCTTGTGGCCGTCTGTCCTGATGTGTCGATCAACCCGGGCACCGAATCGCTGCGGCGCGATGGCGGCAACGACAGCGAAGAAACCCTGCGCTTCCAGGCGTCCATCAACAACACGGCGCGGGAGTGCAAGCGCGCTGAGGGCGGCGTGGCGATCCGTGTCGGCGTCTCTGGCCGTGTGGTGGAGGGCACTGCCGGCGCGCCGACGACCATTGAGCTGCCGGTCCGGGTGGCCGTTCGCGAGGGCGGCGAGGTGACCTATAGCCGCCTCCACTCGGTGCAGGTGGCGATGGATTCGGTGTCAAAGTCTTGGGCGTTTGTGGACGAGGCGGTCTTTGTGAGTGACCCGTCGAGCGCCATCATTGTCGTCGGGTTCGACAGCTGACCACGCCGGAAGGGCGCACCCCCGTCGTTAACTCAGGTAGGGTGAACGCAGCTGGTAGAGTGCGATGGCCGTCGCGATGGCAAGGTTGAGGCTGTCTGCGCTGCCGCCCATGGGGATCCTGACCAACCGCGTGGCCGCTCCCGCTGCGGCCTCGCTGAGGCCCGACTGCTCGGTACCCATCAACAGAATTTGCGGTTCGCTGACCGCGAGCGTGCGCACATCGGTAGTTGCGCTGAGGTGGGTGCCGATGATTGCAGCGCCTATGCTTGCCGCGTGGCTTTGCAGGCCGGCAAGATCGGTTCGGCAGAGCGGCATGTGAAACAGCGAGCCCATGGTAGCACGCACAGCATCGCTGCCGAAGGGGTCGGCAAAGTTGCCCAGAAGCACAACGCCCGATGCGCCGAGGGCGTCCGCGGTGCGGATGACGGTGCCCACATTGCCCGGATCGCGCGGGGCTTCCAGCGCAACGATGGTGCCGCCCGCGAGCTGCGAAAGCGGCACGTAGCGCTCCTCAAACACGCCCATCACCGTCTGCGGATTGTCCCGCCGGGCGAGCTTTTCCATGACAGGCCGGTTTGTCCAGATGACGTCACCGCCGGCAGCGCGGACCTTGGCGGCGAGCGTTTGGACCGGGTCGTCGGGATCGCATTGGAGCGCAAACATCATGTGGGGCTGCCAGCCGGCTGACAGCGCGTCCCACAACAGCTTTTGCCCTTCGGCGAGAAACAGGCCGCTCTGCGCGCGAGCTTTGCGCATGTGAAGCGCCCGCGCCGCCTTGATCACCGGGTTGGCGGTGGACGTGATCGTTTTGACCGAGCCCGCAACCATCAGTCCGCCATCCAAAGGGCAAACATGGAGGTGGGGAGCAGCGCACCCGCTTCATCCTGGAGCGCCAGCTCACCATAGCGTACTGGACGCGGCGCCAGTGCGTCGGTTAACAATCGCCCGATGGAAAGCGCGCTGGCGCGGATCGCATAGGCCGTGAGTATTACGAACAACGCATCGCGATGGACGAGCTTTGCCACGTCCTCGATGAGCGGCGGCAGATCGTCGAACAGATTAAAGACCTCGTTCTTCGGCCCGCGGCCGAACTTTGGCGGATCGAGCAGTATGCCGTGATAGCGGCGCCCGCGGCGGACTTCTCTGGCCACGAACTTTTGTGCGTCATCGCAAATCCAACGGATCGGCGCAGCGTCGAGGCCCGATGCGGCCTGGTTCTCCCGGGCCCATGCGTTGGCCTTCTTCGAGGCATCCACGTGGGTCACCCGGGCGCCCGCAGCAGCCAGGATCAGCGATGCCGCGCCGGTATAGCCAAACAAATTCAACACCTCGGGGGGCTCTGACCCAGCGCTGGCCGCACGCTCAACCGCACCGGCTGCGGCCGCCCAGTGAGGATGCTGCTCGGGAAACAGGCCGGTGTGGTGGTTGTTGCCGAGGCGGCAGACCATCTGCGCGCCAGCCACCGATAGGGGGATCGGGCCCGGATCGCTCGACCATTTGCCGCGTTCGTCGTCGTCGGCCGCGCTTTGGAACTCTGCGTCCGCGCTGGCCCAAAGCGAGGGCTGGCGCGGCGCCCACATGGCTTGCGGTTCCGGCCTGATCAGGCGCACCGACCCGTAACGCTCCAGCTTGCGGCCGTGTCCGCTGTCGATCAGCCCGTAGTCGGCAATGGGCGGCGCGACGATAAGTTCAAAGCGCGGGGACGACATGGCCTCTCAATACACGGTTTGGCGGGGCGCACGCTGCGCTGTGGCATCGCTTGGCCTGTGAGCTTCGACACCTCACCCATGGATGAATGGCGCCATATGGGACATTCTATGGAGCAACTCTGGCGGCGTCGAAAGGGAACAACCCCATGGAGCTCACCGGTGAACATCGAATTCCGGCCTCGCGCGAGAAGGTTTGGGCAGCGCTGCACGATCCCGACATTCTGAAGGAGTGCGTTACCGGTTGCCAGTCCATCGAGATGACCTCGCCGGGACGGTTTTTGGGGAAGGTGCTCGCCAAGGTGGGGCCGGTGAAGGCGACCTTCGATGCCGACGTTAGCATCGAAAACGCCGTTGCACCGGAAAGCTACACGCTGGTCGGCGAGGGCAAGGGCGGCGTTGCAGGGTTTGCCAAAGGGTCGGCCGATGTGCAGCTCGCCGAGGACGGTTCTGACACGATCCTGAGCTATCAGGCGAAAGCCAAGATCGGCGGCAAGCTTGCGCAGCTTGGCTCGCGCCTGGTGGACACGACGGCGAAGAAGTATGCGGCCGACTTTTTTGCCGCGCTGAGCGAGAAGCTTGGCGGTGCGGAGATGAGCGAGCAGATCCAAGCTGCCGCGCCATCGCCATCGCCATCACCAACGGCCGCGGAAAACGCCCAAGCCATGCCGGTCTCGGCAACGCCCTCGGGGACTGCTGCCGCTGTAGCCGTTGGGGGCGGTGTGGCCCCAGGAAAAGGGATCAGCGGATGGGTGTGGGGCGTGGGCGCATTCGCCGTGGTGATTTTGGTGCTCATCGCATTAAGCTAGCGCGTAGGGCATAGCGGCGCGATGACGGGGGAGAGCGTGAGCGAGGTCAACCTGAACGTAAACGGCCAGAGGGTCTCCCGCGACGTGGAAGACCGCACTTTGCTCGTGAGCCTTCTGCGGGACGATTTGGGGCTCACCGGCACGCACATTGGCTGTGACACCAGCCAGTGTGGTGCATGCGTCGTCCATGTAGACGGAGAGCCGGTCAAAGCCTGCTCCGTTTTGGCCACGCAGGTTGCGGACACTACGGTCACGACCATTGAGGGCCTCGCGGACGGCGACGGGCTGCACCCAATGCAGGCGGCCTTTAAGGCCCATCAGGGCTTGCAGTGCGGCTTTTGCACCCCCGGCATGATCATGATGGGCATTGCGATTGCTAACCGCCATGGCGGTGCGGTGTCCGATGCCACCATCCGCCACGAGCTTGAGGGCAATATCTGCCGCTGCACGGGCTACCATGCGATTGTTGCAGCGATTGGCGACGCCGCGCGGCAGATGAGCCAGTCGGCGCCGCTTGCGGCTCAGTGAGCGGCAGGGCAGTGTAGTGTTTTCAACCAAGTACGCCCGCGCCAACAGCCTTGGCGACGCGCTGGAGCGCATGCGGGCTGCGGAAGACGGCAAGTTTTTGGGCGGCGGCCAGACCTTGCTCGCGACGATGAAACAGCGTCTCGCCGCACCGTCCGACGTCATTGACCTGACAAAAATACCGGACCTCCACGGCATTTTGGTGAACGAGCATGACGTTATCATCGGCGCCGCGAGCACCCACGCAGTGGTCGCAGATCACGCTGGCATTGCCGCCACCATTCCGGCGCTCAGCGCGTTGGCGGCAAACATTGGCGATCCCGCGGTGCGCACCATGGGCACCCTTGGCGGGGTGTTGGCCAACAACGACCCGGCGGCGGACTACCCCGCCGCGGCACTGGCCCTTCGCGCGACAATCCATACGAGCAGCGCGAGTTATCCGGCGGACGACTATTTCACCGGCATGTTCGACACCGCCCTCGACGAGGATGAGGTCATCGTGCGCGTGAGCTTCCCCATTCCGCTGAGGGCCGCTTACGAAAAGTTCCGCAATCCGGCGTCGCGGTATGCCATCTGCGGTGTCATGGTGGCAGAACTCAGTGATGGCACGGTGCGGGTGGCGGTGACGGGCGCCGGAGCGGATGGGGTTTTCCGTGTGCCGGAGATGGAAGCGGCGTTGAGCGGCAATTTCGCTCCCGATGCAGCGCGCTCGGTGGCGGTCGATCCCGGCGATATCCTTGCCGATATGCATGGCTCGTCAGAGTATCGCGCGCACCTCATCCCGGTGCTTGCTGCGCGCGCGGTCGCGAAGGCTGGCGGCGCATGAGCGACAGCGCCGCGACTGCGGCCGCGTCCGCCAACGATTTGGCGCCGCGTGGGTTTGATCGGCTGAGTGCGGCTTTCGCGGCGCTTGGCATCAATCCGCCGCTGCGTGAGCACGAGGCTGTGTTCACGGTGGCGCAATCGCAGCATCTGCGGGGCCAGATTCCGGGCCTGCACACCAAGAACCTCTTCTTGAAAGACAAGAAGGGCGCGCTTTTTCTGCTCACTGCGCCCGAAGACGCGCCCATTGATCTCAAAAAACTGCACACGCAGATCGGCGCCAGAGGCCGGGTGAGTTTTGCCTCCGCTGAGCTTTTGGCCGAGCACCTGGGTGTTGTGCCGGGATCAGTGACGCCGCTCGCCCTCATCAATGACAGCAAGCGCGCTGTTACCGGGGTTTTGCACCCACAAGTGGCGTCGGCCCCGCTGGTGAACGTTCATCCCCTTCGCAATACTGCAACCGTCACGCTAACAGGTGACGAGCTCGTCAGCTTGCTGAGCGCCGAACACGGTGCGCCGCGCATCTTGGACCTGCCTGAGGGTGAGACATGACACCGCTGTGGGCGGTCAATCTGTCCACAGCCTGAGGGCCTTGGTGCCAATTGCCCTGGCCCTTCCGGAACCTAGTTAGTGTCGTCTAGGCAAGGCGATGCGAGTGTCATGAGTACGTTGTTGGGTCCAGGCGGCCAAGCCATTGATGGGGGAAGTGCGCCGTTGGCTGGCGGTGGAGCCCCTTCCGCCGTGGTTGAGACCACAACGCAAACCTTTGCCAGCGATGTGATCGAGCCGAGCCGCTCTCAGGTCGTTCTGGTGGATTTCTGGGCGCCGTGGTGCGGCCCGTGTGAGCAGCTTGCCCCGGTCATCGAGAAAGTCGTGGCGGCGTTTGGCGATGCAGCCAAGCTCGTGAAAATGAACATTGACGACCACCCCGAAGTCGCCGGCCAGCTGGGGATCCGGTCCATCCCGGCGGTGATTGCGTTTCGCCAGGGCCAGCCGCTGGACGGCTTTGTTGGCGTGCAGAGCGAAAGTGCCATCAAGGCGTTTTTGGAGCGCGTGGCGGGTCCTGCACCTGACTCGGGTGCTGACCTTGTGGCCGAAGCGGACGCCGCCCGTGCCGCCGGCGACCTTGATCAAGCGCAGGCGCTCTACGCCGCCGCGTTTCAACAGGACCAAGAGAACCTTGCCGCGCTGGCTGGATTGGGGCTTGCACAGCTCGAGGCCGGCCATGTCGATGCCGTGAAGCAATTGATGACCCAGCTGCCTCCGGAGTTGCTTGAGGACCCGCGCTTGCAAAGCCTGGTGTCCGCGCTCCGGCTTGCCGATCAGGCAGCCTCATTGGGAGGCGCAGCCGCACTGCAAGCTGCGCTTAGCCAAAATCCCGCCGATGATCAGATCGAATTCGATCTGGCCGTCGCGTTGGCGGGGGAGGGGGATAAGGACAACGCAGTTGTCCATCTCCTTAACATCATCAAACGCTCCCCGGAGTGGAACGACGGCGCGGCCAAAACTGAACTCCTAGGCTTCTTCGAAGCCTGGGGCCCGAAAGACCCCGCAACCTTGAAGGGCCGGCGGCGCATGGCGTCCCAGCTCTTTTCTTGATCCGGGAGGGATCACAATGACGCTGCGGAACGATCGCTACGAGGGGCCTGACGATATCCCAGACATGGTTCCCGTGTTTCCGTTGTCGGGAGCGCTGTTGCTGCCTCGGGCCCACCTGCCGCTCAACATCTTTGAGCCGCGCTATCTTGAGATGATCGACGATGCGCTGGCCTCGGACCGCGTGATCGGCATGGTCCAGCCACGTTTCGATGGGTCGGTCGACAGCGAAGGCGACCAGCCGCCGCTATGCGAGGTCGGGGCGCTCGGCCGGATCATCTCGTTTCAGGAGACCAGCGACGGTCGTTACCTCATCCAGCTGGGCGGGGTGACGCGGTTCCACATCATGAACGAGGTGGCGTGCGATAAACCTTACCGCGTGTGCCGCATCTCCGCGGAGCTGTTTGCGGGCGATCTTCTCCACCGCGACGTCGATTCCGACGTGGATCGCGACGCGCTCATTCGTGCGTTCCAAAGCTATCTGGACGCGAACGATCTTGAGGCTGATTGGAAATCCGTGCGCGCCGCCTCCAACGAGGCTTTGGTTAACACGTTGGCCATGATGAGCCCCTATGGACCGGCCGAGAAGCAAGCGTTGCTGGAGGCCCCTGACCTTGCTGCTCGTGCCGCGACCCTCGTCGCGATCACCGAAATGGAACTCGCCCGCAACGCAGGCGGCGATAAGCCAACACTGAACTGAGGAGCCAGTGATGGCCGAACAACGGGTGGTGGACCCGAAGCTGCTCGAGCTTTTGGTGTGCCCCGTCACCAAATCCACGTTGCGGTACGATGCGGACCGCAACGAACTGATCTCCGACCAGGCGAAGCTCGCGTTCCCCATCCGCGATGGGATCCCGATCATGATCCCCGAAGAGGCGCGCAAGCTCGACGCCTAGCGGGCCGGGTCGCGGGTCGAGACGCTAAAGCGTCAATCCGCCAGGTTGCGCCCGATGGCGTCACGTGGGCCTGGTGGGAATAAGATCGCGTGTCGGCTGACCTGTCCGACAGCGCGGAATTGCCTGAACGGATCTCCCATTGACCGAGCAAAGCCCTGTGGCGGCGAACAATGAGTTCGCCCGTTCCATTCTTGACGGCCTCAAGCGCACCCCGAAATACACTGAGCCCCGCTGGCTGTATGACGCGGTGGGCGCCAAGCTGTTCGAGGCGATCTGCGAACTCGACACCTACTACGTGACGCGCGTCGAGATGAGCATCCTCAACGCTCACGCTGCCGATATCGCGGATGCGCTAGGTGAGGGTGTGTCCATCGTGGAGCCTGGCAGCGGTGCGGCGCTCAAGGTTCGGCCGATCCTGGATGCGCTGGGGCCTCGCGCCAAAGCTTATGTACCCATCGACATCGCGGCCGGACAGCTGGCGGCCACCGCGGCTGAGCTTGGCAAGCGCTATCCGCATCTCACCGTGTCGCCTGTCGCGACCAACTTTTTCGCGCCGTTCACGATGCCGCCGGTCGACAACGGCGTGGTGTTCTTTCCTGGCTCCACCATCGGCAACATGCCGCGCGAGAGCGGTGTGGAGTTCCTCAACCGCATGCTCGACCGCAGCGGCGCAACGCGTCTGTTGATCGGCTTCGACCTGGTGAAGGACAAGGCTGTGCTGGAGCTTGCCTACGACGATCCGGCCGGGGTCACGCGGGCTTTCAAGATGAACGTGCTTCACCGGATTAACCGGGAGCTTGGCGCCGATATCGACCTCAGGACGTTTGAGTTTGAGAGCCTGTACAATGAGACGTCGCAGGCCATCGAAATGTACCTAACCTCAAAAATCGGTCAGAGCGTGCACATCGCAGGCGAAACCATCGCCTTCGCAGCCAACGAGCGGATTAGCACCGAAGACAGCCGCAAATACACGTTGGAAAGTTTTTCGGACTTTGCCGCCGCATGCGGGCTCAAGCCAGTCCAAAGCTGGCTTGATGACGATCAGTATTTCGCGCTGATGTTGCTGTCGCGCTGACGGTTAGCTGACCAGCATGCTGTAGTTGTTGTAGATCAGCGTGCGAAGGAAGAAGAGGCCGAGGAGCAGCACGAGCGGCGACAGGTCGATACCGCCCAGATCCGGCAGAACGTTGCGGATCGGGCGGAGCGCCGGCTCGGTCAGCTTGTAGAGCGTGTTGCCGATGGTGGAGACCAGCGGGTTGCTGGGGTTGATCACCCTGAAGGCGAGCAGCCACGACATGATCGCTGACCCGATGACGATCCACCAATAGATGTTAATGATCGCGAGGATCAGCGTGAGGATCGATTCCATGTCGTGCCTTTCGTTCTTGCTTCGGAGCTAACCGTCAGCGCGCGCGCTTGCAAGCGCACTCAGCCGCGCAGCTCTGCCCCCGTGGCCTTCTTCACCGCCGCCACAATGGCATCCATGACAGCCTCAATGTCCTCATCGGTGAGGGTGCGGTCGGTGGGCTGCAGCGTGGCCTCGATGGCGATGGACTTGTGACCCTCCGGCACGCCCTGGCCGCGGTAGACGTCAAACACCACCACGTCGGCGATGAGCGTTTTGTGGGCGCCCTTGGCGGCGCGGACGATGCGCTTGGCATCGCAATCCTCCGGCACGATGAAGGCAAAATCCTTGGCAAGCGGCATCAGGTTGGACGACTGAAGCGCCGGCTTCTTGGTGGCCTTCTTCTTTGGTTCCGGCACCGCCTCTAACGTCAGCTCGAACGCCACCAAGCGCTCGGGCGCATCCATGGCGGTGAGAAGGGCTGGGTGGAGTTCGCCAAAATAGCCCAACACTTTGGGGCCGAGCCGAAGCGCTCCCGACCGGCCGGGGTGGAAATAGCCCGGCGCGTCGCGCGTCACGTCGGCTTTGTCGGCCGGGCCGCCAATGGCGGTGAGCGCGCTCATCAGGTCCGCCTTCGCGTCGAACACGTCCGCCCGGTCGGCGCCCGCTTTCCAGTGGCGGCCACCGCCGGCTGACCGCGCGAGCCCTTGGCGCACGCCCGCTGCGCTGGTGGTTTGGTCGTCCGGTTCATCGCCTGCAAAGACTTGGCCAACCTCGAAAATTGCCACATCGCCGTGGCCGCGGTTGGCGTTGCGCGTGACAGCGCGGATGAGGCCAGGCAAGAGGCTTGGCCGCATATCGGACAGCGTTTCGGCGATGGGGTTGGAGAGCGCGACGTCCGCGCCGCCTCCGCCAAAGGCCGCCGCATCCTCCTTGCTGACGAAGGACCAGGTGACGGCCTCCACCATGCCGCGCGCCGCAAGTGCCCTGCGCGCGGTCTGAATGCGACCCTGACGCACCGTGAGGGCGCGCGGGGACACGCTTTCGGGTTTCGTCATCGGTGTCGGCTCAACACCGTCGATCCCGGCAATGCGGACGACTTCTTCCACGAGGTCGGCTTTGCCTTCTACGTCGGCGCGCCAGCTGGGCGGCGTCACCTGCCAGGGCTCGGACGACGCATCCACCGCAAAGCCCAAACCCTCCAGCACCTGAAGCGCGTCCACGTTGCTTACCGACAGGCCCGACAGGCGCTTGGTTTCGGTGGGCGGGAACGCGATGGTGCGGGTGGTCGAGGGGATGTCGCCGGCGATTGTCACAGCGCTCGGCCGGCCACCGCAAAGGTCCATCACCAGCCGCGTTGCGTACTCGATGCCGGGTAGGGTGAAGGCCGGATCGACGCCGCGCTCGAAGCGATGCCGGGCGTCGGAATGAACGCCGAGCTTGCGCCCCGTGCGGGCAATGTTGAGCGGCTCCCACAGCGCCGATTCAATGAGCACGCGCGTGGTCTTTTCGGTGGAGCCCGACGCTTCGCCGCCCATAACGCCTGCGAGCGATTCCACGCCGTCGTCATCGGCAATGACGCACATGGTTGGATCCAACTGGTAGGTCTTGCCGTCCAGCGCCAACACCTCTTCGCCATCGCGGGCGCGGCGCACCACTAAGTCGCCCTTCACCATGTCGGCATCGAACACGTGGAGCGGGCGGCCGACATCGTGGGTGAGGTAGTTGGTGACATCGACCAACGCGCTGATGGGACGCAGTCCGATGGCCGTAAGGCGCCGCTTCATCCAGTCGGGCGATCCGCCGTTGGTGACGCCGTCCACCAGGCGCAGCGCAAATGCGGGGCACAGGGACGGCCCGTCGTCGAACGACAGGGTGACGGCAGGCGGCGCGGCGACCGAAGGGTCCGCGGGCACGGGCGACACCTGATCGAGCGGCTTGAGCGTGCCAAGCCCGGCGGCGGCGAGATCGCGCGCAACGCCGCGCACGCCCAGCGCATCGGCCCTGTTGGGGGTAACGCCGATCTCCACCACCGGATCGTCGAGCCCTGCCCAGTCGGTATACTTCACGCC
>CAKZYH010000011.1 GCA_937884725.1 uncultured Paracoccaceae bacterium | reverse complement strand
TTCCGGTCAGGCTCGCCTGCGGGCCGCGCGATGATGGGGAAGTTGTCCGGTCGCGCACCTTTCGGCGCCGCGCGGTCGCGCCGGCGGCCAAACAGCCGCAGCGGGACGAAAGCCTTTGGGATCATGGCCCCCTTCGCTGTCACCGGTGGTGAGCCATCGTACGCACCAGTCCTTAAGGTCAAGACCGGCGGCGCAATTCACACCGGCGAGGGCGCAACCCTATCCAGCGGCCGACAGCGCAGCGGCGTTAACCTCTCCTGCGCGTTCGCCCAGCGCCTCGATGATGCGCGGCTTGGCTTTCATGCGCCCTGGCAGCAGCGTTTGATAGGCATCCGCCAACCCCTGGTAGACGCTCACGATGTCCTGACCATCCTGCAGATTGGTCTCAATGTCGCGCAACAAGCTTTGGGGCTCGAGATAGTCGAGCACCGGGATTCTACGGCAGGCCCCTACCATCGCTGCAAATTCAGGAAACGCACTTTTCGCGCAGATGACAGTCTTTGTCCGGGCGATCGTCATCATTTCGACAAAAGCGCGCTGAGTTGAGGACAAAGGATACGCATTGATATCATCATCAATATTGATCGAACGCCCATGAATATCATGTGCGAGCGCCTGCCTGACGGTATCATCGTCCGAGAAAATGCAGTATTGCTGGCTGTGGTCGTAGCGAGCCACAGCGGCGATATAGGCCTCAAGAGGGGCGTATCGTGCGGCAAACTCAAAGGTGCGTTTTCGAATGTGCGCCTTGCGCTGCTCTTCTTTGCGCGCACCGCCGGCGTGGGTGAGGAGCGGACCCACATCGCCGCGGCGAATGTGCAGCGCCACGGCCTGCCTCAACCGATACGACCGTGAGATGGTCTCCAGAGCCTCATGGATCTCGCGATTGAGGCGGATGTCTTGAAAGATCTGGCTGCGCTTATGCCTTCGAAACACACGCTCTAGCGGATACCCCGCGCGGTAGGGGTAGGTGCTATCGTAGATAATACAGTCAAACTGTCGCCGGAAATCGTTGAACGTGCCGCGAATACCCTGCGAGACAACCGCGGTGCGCGGGGTGGCATGTGTGTTCAGCAGTGCCCGGTGGGGCTGTGTCTCAACACCCGCAATGTCGGCGCGGGACAACAAATGGGTGCGATCAAACAGCTGGAAGAGGTCGTAGTCGTCGGACGCAACGTACTTGACGCCGCCTTTCGGCGGCCAATTGATCAGGAGCGGTGCACCGAGCCGCTTGGCAAAGTCCCAGGCGGCAACAAAGTTTTTCAAGCGGGCGCCGAGCCGGTCCGGTCGGGAGGCGATCACGAGCAACGGTCTATGTCCTTGATCCTGGTCGGGGAAACGGCGCCTGCAAACCTGGCACAGATCGGCGGCCGGACGTTCACAGCCCACGGCTTATCTGTCACCCAAAGTGCTAGCGCTCAGAACAGGCCATCAGCCTCCTCGTCGTCACGCTCCTCCTGCGGTTCCGGTTCTGCGGTGGCGGGGCCGGTCTTGACCTTCGCTGGGTCCACGCCTTCCACGATGGACAAATTACCCCGTTCGATCACGAGGCTGTCCACAGCGAGGGAGCAAGCGATCTGCGGCTGGCGTGTCGCGACGATGATGTTGCGGCGCGCGGTGCGGATGGCGAGATTTTCCGCCACAAAGCGCATGAACCCCAGGGGAAACGTTGGGTCGCCCACATTACCGTCAAACACGTAGGTTTCCACGTCGAGGAATGTGGCGATCCCGAGCGATAGGGAGAGCCGCTCAAAGTTCTGGGCGTCGTCAAGCCGTTGCGACAGGATGCTGGGCCGCGGCAAGACCTCGGCCAGCACAGCAAGCGCCTCTTCCTCATCAAACGAATAAAGTTTGGCGAGGAAGCGCACCGCATCAGCCCCGTGTACCGGAATGGTGAATAGGCGGACCCGGCCGATGGGATAGGACAGGGTGGTGTGGACATTCAGGCGGCCATCCGCTGCATAGCGCCGTCTCATTAGAAGGTCGATGAAGGCTGTCCGGTCGTTGGGATCACCAAGGACCGCGTAACGTCCCGCCGGCAGCGACATGGTCACATCGCTCAAAACGATGCGTTTGCGGCCGCCTATGACCCGTGCCTTCTTCTTTTCCCGGTCCGTCAGGGTGAGACCGGCAAGATCAAATATTGGCGAGGGTACTTCGAGCGGGCGGCGTTCCTCTGTATCGGCAGATGCCACCTGATCAGATGCGCCCAGCGCATGCTCAGAGTGTGTCTCGGCCGGAGCTGGCCGTCCGCTACGGATCAGTTGGAGCATGACCAATTGTAAAGCTGTGGAGGGATCGTCTCACGGACTGTCCTATAGGCGAGGACTTTCATCACACGCCAACCTTATCTATCAGAGGACGACGTTGTCCGATTATGCGGTTCGATGCAACGCGCGCTGACTGCCCCGTGCGCGGACATTGGAGACCACCGCCCCGGAGATTGCATGACTTCACTCGTACCAAAGACAGAAGGGCAGGAGCTTGCGCCCGACGACAGCCAAAAAGTGTCGGTGCTTGTGCCGCGCCAGGCCACTCACCCCATGCGGCGGCGGCGTAGGTCTTGGCTATCGCCGGTCCTGTTTGCGCTCATTGTGCTGTTGCCCACGGCGATAGCGGCAAACTACACGATAACAAACCGCTCGCCCCTCTACAGCACGGAGGTGTCGTTCGCGGTTCGCGCCGCCGAGGGTGGCTCTATGAACCCTCTGGGCGGCGTCGCTGCCTCGATGGGCATTGGTGGATCCGACAACGACATCTACGCTATCGGCAGCTACCTTCGCTCGCCGGCTAGCTTTGAACGGCTCGATGAGCAGCTGGGCTTTGTCGATCACGCAATAGGTCCTGATCTCGACCCGTTTACGCGGCTTGATGCAGACGCGAACTTTGATAGCCGACTGAGCTATTTTCGCGATTCGGTGAGCGTACAGCTTGGCGTGGTCGAGCAGCTGATCACCGTGACCACCTGGGCTTTTGACCCGATGATGGCGAACCAAATGGCAGTGGCTCTGGTGGAGCTGTCGGAGGAGTTCATCAACAATCTCAACAGCCGCGCCGAGCGAGACATCGTCAAGTTCGCCGAGCGCGAACTTGAAAGCGCCCGCGACCTTGTCCGAAACTCCCAGCTCGCTGTGGCGCGCTGGCGCAACACACTGCAAGAGCTTGATCCCACTGCGACGGCCGCATCCCAGCAGCTCCTCCTTTCAGAAATGGGCAAGGAGCTCGTCGAATTACGTACTCAGATGATCCGGTTGGAGAATCAGGGAATAACCGGTCCGCGCCTGCAGGATCTGCGCTCTCAGGCTGACGCGCTTGAAGAGCAGATGCGCCGTGAGCGACTAAGTATGTTCGAGGGGCGCTCGTCCCCCGTTGAGCGCATGGCTGAGTATGAGCGGCTGGTGGTCGAGCAGGACATCGCCGCCAAACAGTACGACGGGGCTTATCGGGCCCTTGCCGCTGCCCGGCAGGACGCCGCACGGCAGACGAAGTATCTTGTCGTGACCTCCTCACCGACTGTGCCGCAGAGCCATTCCTTTCCGCGCCTCACCACCCACGTTCCGCTCACATTCTGCGTCACCTTTGTTATTTTCTTAATCGTGCGCTTTCTGATGGTTTTGTCGCGGGATTACAGGGCCGTGCGTTGAGCCATCACAGCGTCTGAAACTTGGCTGCGCAGTGTCCGGGATCCGCGGACCTTGCCTGCCATACGCCACTTCCCGCGCTCCCTGGCGCCTGTTAGGGAGGGCGGTGTGAATGCGTGTGCGACGACATGAAGATTTGGAACGCCTTTTTTGCCCGTCGGCCGTCGTCGCAACGGTTGCCCTGGTCGGCCGATCGCCTCCGGACGAGCGACACGACGCATGCGGGTCTAGGCATTGCTTGGCTCTTGCCGCGTGCGACCAGCTCATCGCCTGCAGCGCGGGAGCGCGCATCCTACACAGGACGCCACCGCTGCCATCACATGGCGCGTGCTCTGGCTGGGCTCGGGCATCAGAATGCCTTCTTCATCGATCCCGGCGAACTGGCTGACGCAGTCCCCCAGGTGGACGTCATCGTGCTCGTTGGGCGGCTGGACGGCACGGTGCTCGACGTCGCGGCGGCCGCGCACGGGGCCGGTGTGCCGGTCATTCTCGATCTTGCCGATGATCTCCTCTCCCGGAGCCATTCGGCCAATCGGGACGGGCGCAACGGCGTTAACCTGGCCGCGCTCGCGCCGGTGCTGGCGGGGATCACGGTCCCGACCCATGCCTTCGCCGCGCGCGTGAAAGCCGAGGCCTCAGCGTTAGGTCTCAGCGCGCCGCCAGTCCACGTGGTTCCCGATATCGCCGAAACGCGCGCGGTCTATGACGAGACGGCCCGTTTCATGGACACTGTACGGCCAAAGAGCGCGACAACGGGGGCGGCGGCACCGACGGGCGGCACAGCACCTGCCTCAGCAAAGCCGGCCGGCGGGCTCAAGCGGGTCGTGTGGTTTGGTGAGGCGAGCGCCCCGCACACGACGTGCGGGATTTTCAGCCTGCTGCCCGCCCTTGAAGCGCTCGGCAAGCTGAACAAGCGGATCGCACTCGAACTTGTGGTGGTGAGCGACGACAAGGCGGTCTTCGACGAACTGATCAAGAAGATGGGCTTTCCCACACGCTTTGTGCCGTTCTCGCCCCCTACGCTATTTGACGAGCTGGAGCGGGCCCATGTGGCGCTTCTCACCGGCGGAGACGACGCGTTTGAGGCCGTGCAGTCGCAGGCGCGCGCGCTTCAAGCGATGGCGATGGGCGTGCCGGTCGTCACAACGTCCAACCGCGGCTTGGTGGAGTTCGACGGCATCGCCCTCACCGGCAACGTCAAAATGGTCAAGAAGATCGACCAGTGCTTGTCGATGGACCGTGCGAACGTGGAACGCGAATTTATCGCACCGGCCGCCCCGATCCTGGCGCGCTACAGCCCTGAGCGGCTTGGCGCGCTGTGGGAGAAAATTCTGACCGGCGCGGCGGCCCGCGCGAAAGAGGCCCGCGCCGCAGCCGCGGAACGGACCGGCGTCCTATTTTTTCTACATTCGCCGCGCGATGCCGGCCCCATGCGCACGCCCGTCGAGCAGGCAGTGGCCGCCGGCCTCACGCCCCAGATCGTCGTCACCGCAGAGGCGCTGTCGAAGGGCCTTGCGGTGCGCAAATTTTTGTCCGGCACCAAACAACTTCCGCGCATTGTGACGGGGCCGGACGATCTGTTTGCCGGCACCTTCGACGGCGTTGGAACGGTGGTAGTGCGCTCGCTGGAGGAGACACCGGCGCGCAAGGTGGCGCAGCTGGGCGAGAGCGCGGGTGCTACAGTCGTGACTGCGGATGTGGCGGCACGCCTATGGACGCCAGCCTCGGCAGCGGCTGCGCCCGCCACGGCCGTTCCGCCCGCCCCCAAACAACCCGGCCCCTACCCCGAACGGGTCAATCCGGACGGCTCGTCCGACTGGGCCTTTATCGTCAATCCGAAGGGCCGCGGCTGGATCTTGGAGGCGATCTGCCGCGAGATCGGCTCACGCCAGCCGAGCACCTGGCAAATGGTCTTTTCCATGACGGACCTGCCCCCGGCGCGGTCGTACTTTTTTTCCCACCACAGCGTGTTCGTGAAGCTGCGGGAGAAGTTTGCACGCCAGCTATCGGCCGCGAACACGTTCATTTGGTTCACCCATCCGCGCTCGGAGACACCGGAGCTGATCGCAAAGCAGCTCGCCGAATTCTCCACCGCCACCAAGGTGATCTTCACCTGCGAGATGAACCGGCAGCTGTGGCTTGACCGCGGCCTCGATCCTGAACGGTGCACGGTGGTGCTGGGCGGGGCGGACAAGAACCTGTTCCGCGGCCACCAGCGCGGCAACGGCGTGGTGGGCCTGTCCTCCTCATTTTATGAGCGCAAGAACCCCGATCTTATCCGCGAGGTTGTTCAGCTGCTGCCGCACCGCCGCTTTGTGCTGGTGGGCAAGGGCTGGGAAAATTATGGCCTGTTCGAGGAGCTTCTGATCGCCGACAATTTCACCTACACGACCGCCTCCTATGCTGAGTATCCGGCGATCTACGACACGTTCGACGTGTTCTTCTCGCCCTCCCAGCTGGAGGGTGGGCCGATCCCGCTGGTGGAGGCGATGATGGCGAACGCTGTGCCGGTGGCGAGCCACACCGGTTTTGCGCCTGATCTCATAAAGCACGGCGAGAACGGATTTTTGTTCGACATCGACGCGCCGGCGAGCGTGGTGGCCGACCTGATCGAGCGCGCTTTCGCCATCGAGACCGATGTGCGTGAGAGCGTGCTGTTTTGCGACTGGGACGCGTTTTC
>CAKZYH010000010.1 GCA_937884725.1 uncultured Paracoccaceae bacterium | reverse complement strand
CGGAAGACCGAGATGGACATGAGGCGCTGGCGGGCGTGGGCGGTGGACTGGCGCACTTGCTCGGCCATCGCGACGGCGGCTGCTTCGTCGGCGCCGCCTCCCGCGAATTCCAGTCCGATGGCGTGCTCGCGCAAAGCGAGGGCGAACGGGCGGGCGCCGACGCGTTCAGCAAGACGCGATTGACCATCAGTGCAATCTGGCTCTGGTGGATCATGTACATCAGGTGGTGGTTGCCGCCGCGCTGTAGGACGCGGTCGTGAAGGTCGGCTTCCAAATCGCTGAGCGCTTCGGGGCTGAGTGCAATGCCAATTTTCTGCGCTGCGGCGACCCGTTTCTGCATATCGAAGTTTTCGCGGGCGTTGAGGAGCGGCGCTGCCTCGCGCAGTCCCAAAGGTTCCAGTTGTTCGCGCACGGCGAAGAGGTGCGCGACATCCCGCGCGCTGAGCGGCCCGACCTCGCCAAACCTCCAAAGCGTGCCCCCGGCTGATCGGCGGGGGCACAAAGAACGAGGCACGAAATTCCCGGGGGCAGATTTACTCACCCTGGAAATTGTGTGACTGCGCGCTGGGCTAAGCTGCCTGCAGGTTCACCGCGGAAGACTTGCCGCGATTGCGATCCACCTCGACCTCATAGGCAATCTTATCGCCCTCACGAAGTTCTCCAAGCCCGGAGCGCTCCACTGCACTGACGTGAACGAAGACGTCGTTGCCGCCGCTGTTGGGGCTGATAAAGCCGTAACCTTTAGTGGCGTTGTACCACTTGACCGTACCGTGTTCCATGATCGTCTTTCTCGAATTATCCCGTCAGATTTCGCGGGCTGGTTGTTTAAAGCTGCACTGTTAAGTCTGTGCGATCTACGCGGCCGTCCGGCCCGAGCCGTGAGAGGCTCGCCCTTTCTGGGGCGAAGGTGACTTGCCGCGATAACGCGGCTTTTTCGGCCGCGGCGCGCCGCGACCTCCCTCGCCCCTCGGGGACGGGGCGGAGTGTCTGCGCCGCGGCGTATGGTGCTCATCTGCGTCCGCTGCCGTACGGCTTGAGCGTTCATCGGCCGCTGCCGCGTCCACTGCCTCGGGCGCGATCGCCTTACCGGTCAACCGCTCGATGGCGCGAAGCAGCTTGCGTTCAGCCGGATCGCACAGCGAGATGGCAACGCCAGTGTGTCCGGCCCGCGCGGTGCGCCCGATCCGGTGGACATAGACTTCGGCCACCTCGGGAAGCTCAAAGTTGATCACGTGGCTGACGTCGTCCACATGAATGCCCCGCGCGGCAATGTCGGTCGCGACGAGGATTGGGGAAGCGCCGGAGCGAAACGCATCGAGCGCGCGCTGACGCTGAGCCTGGCTCTTGTTGCCATGGATAGCGGCGGCCGGCAGACCGGCGCCATCCAGGTGTCGCTTGACCTTATCGGCGCCATGCTTGGTGCGCGTGAAGACGATGGCGCGCGTCACGTCCTTGGCCGCCAGAATTTGAGACAGCACGTCGCGCTTGGACGCGCTCCCCACCGCGACGACACTTTGAGCGATCTCTTCGATCGGTCGTGCCACGGGCGCGACTGCCACTTCCACCGGGTTGGTTTGGAACCGGGCTGCGAGCCGGCGGATCTCTTTTGGCATGGTCGCGGACATCAGAACCGTTTGCCGCTGTTTCGGCAACGCCGCCATGATCGTCCGGATCGCGGGTATGAAGCCCAGATCGAGCATCTGATCCGCTTCGTCGAGCACGGCGAAGCGTGTCTCACTGAGGTCGACTGCGCGGGAGGACATGTGATCAAGGAGGCGGCCAGGCGTTGCCACGATGATATCAACGCCGCGCGACAGCGCGCGTACCTGCGGTCCCGGCTTGGCGCCACCGACGACGATGGCCACCGCCACCCGTCGGTGCCTCGTGTAGCGCTTGATCTCCTCGGCAATCTGCGAGGCGAGTTCACGTGTGGGTGCCAGGATCAGCGCCTGGGCGGTACGCGCTAAGCGGCGCTTATCGCTCTCAGCGATCAGATGGAGTATCGGCAGCACGAAGGATGCCGTCTTGCCGGTCCCCGTCTGTGCGATGCCAAGAACATCATCCCCCGCAAGAAGGCGAGGAATGGCACCGGACTGGATTGGCGTCGGGGTTCGGTACCCTTCGTCGTCAATGGCGCGAAGGAGCGTCTCGGCGAGGCCGAGATCTGCAAAAGTTGTCAAGTTGATAAGCTTCCTCAACCACCGCCGTACTCAGCGCGTGGTGCGTTTTGGTGGAAGCTTGCGTAGATAAGCTGCCAGGACCGCTTGCAGTTCCGCGGACTTCTCCAAGCCGAGGCCACAGCTGAAAAAAGAAACTCGCACCGTTCGGCGTTACCGACAGTCTACGCGCGGGCTGAACGATATATGCCGCCGCGCCCTCACATTGCAAGGGACCTCAACAGGCCGGCGACGCGCCACACCCTGGCCATGAGCATCCATGCGTCTATCCCCGCATGAGGTTGATCCATCCGAACCTTTGCAGTGCATGGCATGAACTGCGGCTGAGGGGTGAAACCACCATTTCACCCTACGAGAATTTTTAAGTAGTCTTTGACTCTCTAAGACCGCCGACTCCGCAATGTGGCCGTATCGCCAACGCAGCGTGGGGGAGTTGTGCGGCCCGCGCAAACAGAGAATGTCCACAGCGCAGGCGAATGAACGCCAGGCCCCGGCTTGCACGCACCACATGCAGAGCATCGCAACGGCAAGCCGCCCAAGTACCGTCGTGTATCTTAAGATGGTACACGAGCGGTCAGGACGATAACAAAAGCCTCCGGGTCATCGACAATGTTGGCGATCACATACTCCTCCCCGTCGGGCCCCATAGCGAACTCTGGTTCCACGTCGGGATCAGGTTGAGCCGCCATGTAGACTCGCCGCAGGTCGGTGTCCGCCTTTTCCGTTTCCAGTGCTTCGATGCGGCTCGCTATGCGCTTGGGGCTAAGTGAGAAAGTCACGGCATGCTTTCTCCATGATGGGTGCTTCTACAATCCGGCGAATGACGATGAGTTGCCTGCCGTCATCGGGTAAATGCGCTCGTCGGTGCGGTTTGCCCTCAAGGTCGTAGACAGTCTCCGGCGCTGGCTCCGCTGGCAGTTGGGTTGCCGTGTAGGCGAGATAGTCGCTGGCAGCGTGGCCTCGCTCTAGTGCGCCCAGCCGCTTGGTAACGGCTCATCACCGACGCTCATCAAGGCGAGCGATCCGCGCTTCAAAGTCGTGCAGCTCTAGGCTGCGCCCGTATGCGGTGAGTAGGTTGCCGATGGACTGGGCCTCCCCCGGTGTGAGGTCGCCGCTGGCGACGGCCTTCATCGCGGCACGGTTAGCCTCAAGCAAGCTGCCGCTGTCGGATAGCTCTGGAAGGGCGAAGTATACCGGTGCGCCCTTGCGAGGTGCGCGATCCTGTCGAGGCAAAGGCGTATGGCGGTCATATCACCGGCCAGAGCAGCATCAATCGCTTTGCGGGTGATGGCATCTGCCTCGCCGTTAAGAAGCGCCTCCACCGCCATTGTAGCCTTGTGCCGTGCCCCTTTGGGTCGGCCGCTAGGGTTACCCGATTGTCCGGGGCGAAAGCGGCCTCTGATAGGCTTTTCCTGTTTTCCCTCTGTTGTTTTAGGCATCGTCATCCTCCGGCTGACAGAACCGCAACTCCCACTCGTCCATGGTGATCTCTTCGCCTGCCCTAATCTTCAGCTCGATACTCCGCAGTGGTTCCTTTGAAGGGATCGGTTCATGCGGCGGGTAGCTCAGTATGACGGGGATCGGCCCATCCGGCGCGGCGTTCTCGATGGCGCCCAAGCGAGCGTGTAGGTTTCGCCTTATCATTCAGACCTCCCGAAATGTCTGCTGCCGTCCTACCCAGTCATCGGGCTTTTCAATTCGACTGGGCACCCTGAAACGAGCCATGGCTGCTCGCTGTTGCCGTGGGTTTTGAAAGTCCGGCCGTTGCATCACGGGCTCATACGGTGCGCGTTGATGAGGGCGAAGCGGATCATTGTTGATGCCCATGGTCGACGCTTCAGCGTTTTGCATCTGAAAGCCAGTGAAGGACTTTGGTCGTGGCGTTGGCGCTCGATTACCGCCCATCACGAATGGCCCCACCGGCTTTGGTTGTGGCATCGGCGTCACCATGCCGGGCGTTATCGGATGCATTGAAGACCGTCCTTGTAACGGGATGGGCTGCGGGCGGATTGGGTTGCGCTTAACCATGGGTCACCTGCGCGGTTTGGGGGTGTGAACGCCAGGGAAAGGCGGTGGCGCCATCGCCACGTTTCCGGCGAAGCGTGGTCCGAGAGCCTGATGGGTGACGGATAGCGATGGTGTCAGCGGTCACGTGTGTGGCGGTGCCACCGAAGTAGACGGCGCCCAGCAGGTCGTAACGCGCCCACGGAGCGACAGGATCAGCGCCGAATATCTCCAGAGCGTTCCAGCCGGCATCTAGGAGCGGCGCGGCTGCGCCGTCGGATAGAGTTTTTAGGGCATTTCTCGCGCATTCCTCGCCAACGTTTGACAGGCCGCAAATCAACAAATCTGAGAGCCCTTCATGGGCTTCTGGGAGAAGGTTTAGTTGCTCCTTTCTAGTCTCGCCTTGCCCTTTGCTCCGTTGGGTCCAAACACCATGGTTTCTGTGGTTGTCCGTCGTCAGGTAATTCGGGAGTTCGGAGGCTATGACGGTCAGGAGAGTCTGGCTCGGTTAGGTTAAGGCTACGCGGCGCAGGTCTGGTGCCAGCGCTCAATCTTGCCCTGCGTCTGAGGATGATTTGGCGCGCCGCGGACGTGTTCCATGCCGTTGCCCGTAAGCCAGGTGGCGAGGTCACCGGCGATGTACGAGGAGCCGTTGTCGCTGAGGAGGCGCGGCCGATGCAGCACGGTCGGGCAATCACAGCCGGACGCCTCCAACGCAAGATCGAGGGTCTCGATCACGTCCTCGGCCCGCATGGTGGTGCAAAGCTTCCAGGCAACGACATACCGGCTGAAGTCACCCGGAACGGTGCTCAGATAGTACCAGCCCCAGACGACGACCTTAAGATAAGTGAAGTCGGTCTGCCAGAGCTGGTTGGGCCGAGTGGTCTTGTCGTGGAACTCGTCGGCCGCCCTGACCACGATGAAGGCTGGGCTCGTGATGAGATCCTGCGCCTTGAGGATCCGATAGACTGAAGCCTCTGACACGAAGTGCCTTTTGGTGTCAGTGAACCGAACCGCCAGCTCTCGCGGCGAGAGCTCCGGTTCGTCGAGCGCGAGGTCCACCACAGCCTGACGGACCTCATCGGGGATACGGTTCCAGACCCGGCCCGGATGTGGCTGACGATCTGCGAGCCCACTCTCGCCGAAGGCCTGGTAGCGGTCGTACCAGCGGTAGAACGTTGTCTTTGGGATGCCGAGCATCTCGAGGGTACGCTTGGCCGGCAGATGCGATCGCTCGACGAGCCGGATGATCTCCAGCTTCTCGGAGGCCGGATATCTCATACGTCGTCGCTCCCATCCCCGAGCATACTTTTTTGAGCAAGCGGTTCTCGAGCATGACGTCGGCAAGCGCCTCCTTGAGGGCCGTGGACTCGGCGCGCAACTCCTTCACTTCCGGGCTACTGGCCTGGCGCGCGGTGTCGCCAGCCAGCCGCTTCTTGCCCGCCTCCAGGAACTCCTTTGACCAGCTGTAGTACAGGCTCGTCGCAATGCCTTCGCGGCGACAAAGTTCCGCGATGCTCTCCTCGCCACGCAGGCCCTCAAGCACGATGCGGATCTTCTCCTCGGCCGAATGGTGCTTGCGCGCGCGCCGGCCAATGTCCTTCACGACACGATCGGCCGGCGGCTTGGGTGTTCCGGGTTTCTGTCTCATCTCCACTCCTTGGCGGTTACGATGAGCCTGAAACCCTCCTTTGCGAAATCACCTCAGATGTACCATCGGCGCTGACGGGGGACACTGATGGCACCTCTGCAATACCCTTAATACGCCGCTATCAGATCAGGCGACCAAGGTACTCAGCGGCTTGCGGCAAGTCTCCTCGTAGAACGACTCCGCTTTTCCGTCAGTGCGCACACAAAGGCGCTGCACGTCGGAAAACACAGTGAACATAGCGTTGCGGTCCCTTGCGTTTGAGAAACACGAAGCCACAGCACATGGCTTCCGTGCCAACTTCGAGATCCGCGCCAATGAAAGCAGCCACTGGAGCCCAGATGCCGGTCGCTCGCCACCGGACGAAACGACTATAAAGTGTCCTTTGCGGCCCGTAGCGCTCCGGCACATCGCGTCAGGGCGTCCCCGCCCTGAACCGCCACAGGATGCCGTCGATCACCCAGCGGTCGTCGACCCGCGGGACGCCTCGCACCTTTGGCGGCAGGAGCGGCCAGATGACTGCCCACTTCACAACGCTCAGATCATGCCGGTCCATCGGGTGTTTCCGTCATGGATCAAAGCGCTCTAGCACCACCTGGAACGAGCAAACCTCAACAACCTTTAGTTTCGGTCCATGGGGTCACGGCCTCATAACTGGCGTGCTCTGGGCGAGCGGCACCATGGTTAATGTCTGTGCCGCTCGGCAAATGCGAGCGCGATGGATGATGTGTTGCTCCAGCGACCGGGAACACTTCAATAGCCAGATGAGTAGGAGCATTGTTCCTACACGGACGCCAAACCTCTTGCCTCGCTAGAAAGACCACTTTCACGCCTCAAGTTCTTCATGAAATCCCGCTTCAACGCTCGATCGAGGTCGTTGATACAAAAAAATCATAGCCGTTCTGGAACAGCGATTACCCCAAAAGTACGTCATCAATCCGTTCAATACTGAATACCACGTCCTCAAAATCTCGGTCACCGTTGCCCGTTAAGTCCTCGAATCCAAATACGAGAGCGTTGTTATCACCCGCGGCACCGGAAAGCACATGTTGGAGGCCGTCAACGTTCAAGTCGGCGTTGAACGAGTGAAAAACGGTCGCTGCGCTACGCTGGCCATCTGCCTCAAGGAACAGAGCCTCGTCGCCGAAGGCCGAACCAGCGGCGCCGCCCCCCGTCACAAAACTCAGCGTATCAGCATCGAACACGCCAGGATCAACTCGGTTACCGTTCTGGACGAGGAAGAAGCCCAGTGTGTTCCCGGCCTCAACACCGTTGATGATTGCTTCAGCAGTGCTTGGGTCGGAGCGGGCATCGCGCGTGTTCTCAAACAAGATCCTGGCGTCTGTGATTTCACCGGTGGGTGTGATTTCGTAAACGCCCAGCGTGTTTTGGAACGCTGCGAAGCCAAGGTCCTGAAGTTGAACCTTGAAGTTCGTGGTCCCGTCGCCGGTGAGAAATGCTTGATTGACAACGCCGTTGATCTCGTCATCAGCGCGCGCCGCACGATCCATCAAGTCCGGCAGGAAATGCGCGAAGCCGATGTCTGTATCAGTGCCATCGCCGAAGACGATAAAGTCACCGTCAGAGAAGTCACCGAGCAGTGTTGTTGTGATGTCCGAGGTGCCGTCCCGATCAAGGTCGACCTCGAGAACGGTCGATCCGGGGGCGATGGTCAGCTGGTCGCGATCGAAGTCCTCGCTCTCAACGGTAAGCGTGGTGGTTTCGTTAAAGCCGACAACCTTGATGTCGTTCAGCTCTTCGGGTGTCCCGCTCAGCGTCTCGCCCGGCTGAAGCACGACGACCTCGCCTGGCGTGTCGTCGGCGAAGGGGGAACCCTCCGGCCTGACTGTGCCAATCTCGAGCGCCTCCAGACGGAACCGGCCGCCGTCAGCGGACGACACGGCAACCGCATCGAAGCCAAAGCCGAGATCGGCGAGCGGGCTGCCCGGTCCTGTGGGAGCGCCTTCCTCCTGTTCAACGACCACGCGTTCGCCAATTCGCTCGTAAAGCCCGGTCGCGCGGTCGATGCGGTAAAAGTCCAGTGCCACTTCGGCACTGCCGCGACTGGCCCGGTCCACCCCGAAGGAGATACCGGTGCCAAGGAGCCCGTCAGCCAGCGTGAACAGAAGCAGCTCCGGTCCCGCGATTGCTTTGGTCGGGCCGCCGTCGCCGCTGAATTCGGGCTTGCCGGCGCCATTGCGGTCGATGCCGAACTCCACGCCAAAGCCGCTGTCTTGAGCGCGAATGCCTTGGCCGCCTTTCAACACCGTCTGGCTGCCGTCTGGCGCTGTCCCATCCCCGCCGTTGAGAATGAACGCCTCTGGCGCTTCGGTTGCGTCCTGCCGGATCTTGAAGGCCTCGATATTGACCACGTCCGTCAGAAGCGGGTTTAGACCTTCGCCCTCGCGGGTTTTAAAGCCGCCGATGTCTTGGACGCCGTCCTTCAGATCCCCAGGCTCGAGCTGCGGGTCGCTTAGCCGCCCGCCGCCCCGGCGCTGGAACAGCTCTGAGGCGATGAGTGTTCCGCCCTCGTCCACCCCGCCAAAGCGATCATCGTCGATTCGCTTCGTGCCGGCGTTGGTGTACTCAAGATTGTCGGTGCCATTCAGCCCGCCAAGGTGAAGCGCAGCTTGGAGAAAGAAGGGCTTACCGCCCGCAGCGAGGGCGAGCTTCGCGGTATCGAACTCGATGTGACTGTCCGCGATTGGCTCATTGACTGTGACCGATACAGTTGCGGTCGCCGTCCCTTCCGCGCCGTCGTCCACCACGTAGGTGAACGTGTCGATCCCAGAGAAGCCACGCTCGGGCGTGTAGGTAATGGTGCCGTCGTCTCCAACCGTCGTGGTGCCGTTATCGCCATCGGTGGCTGAGGCGACCGCTAGCGTATCGCCATCAATGTCGGTGTCGTTGTCGAGCACTGAGATTGTAACTGCGGCTCCCGCTGCGGTCTCTGCGGTGTCGTCCACCGCAGTTGGCAAGTCGTTTGCGCCACGGATGCCGATCTGTGCTGTGCCTGTTGCAATGCTGAAGCCGTCGAATACTGAGTAGCTGAACTCGATCAACTCGGCCGCTGGCTCAGGCATGGGGTTGGCCGGCAGCGCCTCAAACGCCCCAGCCGGGTCGAATGAAACGACGCCATCGGCTGTCACCGTGAGCTGGCCGCCTCCCGCAAGGGCCGTACTCTCGCCAAGCTCGACGATGGTGCCGTCGGGCAGCGTCACTGCGCTGACCACCAGCGGCAGATTGGGGTCGGCAGTGTCGTTGTCTAAAAGGTTGCCGAGCGTGCGTGTGCCATCGTCCTCGCTGACTTCGAAGGCATCGGCCACCGCCACAAGTTCGGGGGCATCGAAGCGGCGATCAACGGTGACCTGTGCCTGGGCCGTGCCGCCGTCTTCATCCACGACAATGTACGTAAAGACGTCGACGCCTGGGGTCGGGTCAATGCTGGTGTAGATCAGGCGATCATCGGTGGGGTCGGGTGTGGCACCGAAGATGAGAGAGACGTCGCCGAAGGCCCCATCCGTGAAGCTCTGTATCCGTAACGGACCGCCCTCCGGATCGCTGTCATTGGCCAGCACATCGATCTCGACCCCCTCGAAAATGCCGAAATCCAGGAAGAGCAGCTGGGCGGCATCGTCTACTGCTACCGGAGGGCGGTTTTGCGCCCGCACCGTCAGCGTGAGGGTGGTTTCATCCAGGGCGCCCGCAGTGTCGGTCACCGTGACGGGCAGATCGAACTCGGTGTCGCCGCCGAGGGGAAGGCTGTCGAACGCGCCGTTCTCCACCAGCCGCAGGACACCGTCCTCGACCACCAATTCGGCGCCTCCGGGGAGAGGCACTCGGGCGCCGGGGACGATCTGCGTGTCGCCGATCCGCAGCACGCTCACGATATCGCCGTCGTCTGGGTCGTCGTCATTGGCGAGGAGGTCGGTGAGTGCGATCTCGAACGGTGTTCCGGACTGCGCGGTGAAGGCGTCGGGCTGCGCGATGGGCGCGTCGTTCTCGCCAAGCACTTGCAGGATGACCTGCGCTGATGGCGAGAGATCGCCCTCGCCAAGGTCCTCCGGCGCCGCATCTGGGCGCGGCGGAGGTGTTGCAAGGCCCTCCAGAAGCAGCGCGCGCCGGTCCGGTTCCGCGCCGATGGCAAGGTCGTCGATGCCGTCGCCCGTAACATCGCCGACGCCGGCCAGCGCGGGGCCTATGCCGCGCGCCACACCAGCAAAGGGTGTTTCATCGATGGTGAATCCGGTCTGCCCATCAAGGGTGGCGATGTCGAGGGTCGCGCCGGTGTCCGTGCTGCCGAACACCACAGCAACGCTGTTGAGGGTGCTCTGCCGCAGCACGCCCACAGCGATGTCGTTGATGCCGTCGGCGTTCAGATCGCCAGCCGCTTCGAGGGAAAAATCTGCGCCCGCTGCAGTGAGGCGGAAGCCGTCTGTTCCGTCGAGGGCTGCAAGGTCGATGACACCCCCAGGGACCGGGTCGGCGCGGCCGAACACCACCGCCGCGCGGCTGCCATCTGGTGAAACGACACCGAAGTCGCCGATCCCGTCGCCGGATACGTCGCCAAGGCCGGTGATTGTCCAGGGCACGAAGGGCAGCGAGACGGCCGCACCAGTGTCGATGATCGAGAAGCCGGTGGTGCCGTCCAAGACAGCGGAGGGCGTGTCACTCCCGAAGATGACAGAGCCGACGGCCGAGCTCCCGGGCACGCCGGCTGCGGCTGCAAAAATGTCCTCCCGATTGTCGTCGTTTATATCGCCCAACAATCCGCCTGAGAGCGCGGTGGTGTCGATTGTTGTGCGTGTGGCACCGATGGTGGTGCGGTCCATCCCGCCGAGGATGAGCGTCAGGTCGCCGGTGCTGCCGGCGCCCAGCACGATGTCGTCCGTGCCATCCCCGTCCACGTCGCCGCTCGCAACGGGCGCTGGCGAACCGGCAAGCCCGAACGGGCCAGGACCGAGGGGGCCGAGGTCGAGACCCCGGTCACCGAGGGCATCAAGATCGAGCGTTTGCGGCAGATCCGTTGCGCCGAAGAGTATGGTTGCCGTTGCGACGTCCTGAGACTCAATCTGGGTGAACACCAGATCAGAAATGCCATCGCCGCCGACGTCACCGCCGGCAGCGGCTGCGATGGACCCGGTGAGCCGCAGCGCCGCGCCCGGTTCGGTGAGGTCTGGGATACCCTCAAGGCCGTTGGCGCCGAAGACAACGAAGCTCTCGCCGTCCCCCTGAATGAGGAGATCGTTGAGCCCGTCCCCGTTCAAGTCGCCCAGCGCGGTCACCTCCTGCCCCGTCCCGGCAACCCCGGGGGCGGCTAAGGGGGTGGTATCGTCGAATGCGTCCAGCTTGCCTGATGCGCCAAGGCCGCTTGGCAGGGCGATCTGGTAGCTAAAGGCCACGGTCTGGCTCGCCCCTGCGGGTAGGGCGTTGAACGCGCCGTTGCTGTCAAAGCGCAAGCCGTTGTCGAGCCGGAAGGTTTCGCCTGAGGTGCCTTCAACGGGGGTCCCGGGGGTGATAACTTCTTCGCCCAGACGCACGGGTGTCCCGGGCACGCCATCGTTCGCGCCGATGTCCAGGAGCGCGTTCATCGCGTCTTCGGACACGCTCAGCACATCATCGGAGAGAGCCGGTTGAGCGCCGCCGATGACGGTGATGAGGACCTCGGCTGGGGTTGAGACACCGCCTCGCCCGCCTTCGATGCGATAGGTGAAGGTGTCAGGTGCGGTTTCACCGTCGGTGAGGGTGCCGAGGACTGCGCCTGGATCGTAGAGCAGCTCACCCGTCGGCAGCAGCGTGATGGTCGCGCCAGAGGGCAAGGATACCGTATCGCCGGGCTCGACGGACTCGCCCGCCAATTCGACGATGTTGAGCGCCTCGCCGAGCCGCCCCGTGTCGTTCAGGCGCGGATCGAACCGCTGCGGTGCCCCGGCGGGCGTGGCGATTGCGTCGGCCACAGCCTGGACTGGGTCATCGTCGAGCACGGTCGCCGCTAACGGCTCGGCATCGTCGGGAACGAACACTCCTGGAGACGGCAGGATCGACACAGTCACCGCTTCGTCCAGCCCGACGCCCGGTGTATCGGACGTTGCGATCTCCACCACGGTGTCGCGTTCACCTTCGCCGATGATGACGCTTCGCCGCTCGGGATCCGCATCGCCGCGCTCAATCAGTAGGTCGAGCGTTACCCCGCCTGGCGGCGCAGGGGCATCGAGGGTGACTGTGACGAAGAGGCTGTCGCCCTCCTGCACCGTCTCGCCTGCGGCGGACAAGCTCGCGAGGGGCAGCGCAGCGACAGCGCTGGCGGCGAACAGCGGATCGCTAACCCCTTCAAGAAGAGCAATGACGGTAGTGCTACCGGGCTCGGTGACGACAAGTTCGAGGCCCTCGGCCGTCGCTCGCGTGCTGACGACAGATTGCGGTGTGAGGATCGCGCTGAGATCAAACTCATCGAAACCCAGTTGGAAGTCAGTGATGATGTCGCGCGCGGTGGGCAGCGATGTGACGCGGAAGATGTCGGCGCCGCCACTGCCGGTGATTCTGTCGACCGCACCGTCGCCCCAGCTCTCAAAAACGTCGACCCCGAAGCCGCCCTGATAGGTGTCCTCGCCGGCACCACCCATCAGTGTCGTGCCTGGCGCACGCGCGGTGAGTACATCGTTGCCGCCGCCGCCCTCCAGCCGCCCCGGCCCGGCCCCGACTGTGGTGAGGACGTCGTCAAACTCGGTGCCGATCAGCTCTTCAAAACCGCGGGCATCGATGCTGCCGCCCGGCACCGTTTGCACGCCATTGAAGCCGAGGCGGAAGGTGACGCCCTCAGTCAGCTCTGACAGATCGAGAATGTCGTCGCCGAGCGAGCCGGTGTATCGGTCGTCCCCAGACTCGTAGACAAAGCGGTTTGGGGCAGCACCGACCGGCACCGAGCCCGCGCTGGCGGTCACGATATCATTGCCGGACCCTGGACGGATGAGAGCGCCGTTGCGGAAGCCGCTGATGTCGTCATTTCCGGCACCACCGATGGCGATGCCACTGACGGACAGGAAGATCTCGTCGTCGCCTTCCCCACCGTCGAGGGTTGCGAACGCCCCGCTCAGAAAGTCGTTGCCGCCGCGCCCCTCAGCCAGCTCGAAGTTCTGGAGCCTGTCGTCGAACGCCGAGCCCTCCACCGCCTCGAAGCCCTCAAGGGTGACAAACACCGTTGGACCGCCCTGCAGCCCACCGACGTTGACAAGGTCGAGGCCCACCGGCGCGTTGGTAAGGTCGAGGACGTCGAAGCCCGGGCCGCCGCGCAGCGTATCGTTCTCCAAGACATCCAACCTGATGCGGTCGTCGCCAGGACCGCCAAGCACGAGGTCGGCACCGGTCCCGCCGCTGAGGATGTCGTCGCCTTCTTCGATGGCGACGAAACCGCCTTGTTGATCACCGCCGACGGTGTCGTCGCCGGGCCCACCGTCGAGCGAATCGTCGCCGGCCATCCCCCTGATGAAGTCCTCGCCCGTGCCGCCGAGGATAGTGTCGTTGCCCTCGCCCCCATCGAGGTTGTCGTTAAACGCTTCACCGTCGATGAAGTCGTCGCCTGGGCCGCCGTCGACGGTATCGGAAGAGCCAGCTGGTAGTCCCGATTGACTTCCGAAATCGCCGCTGTTGTCGCTCGCGCCGGCATCGCCGCCAAAGATTGTGTCGTCGCCCTCGCCGCCGAAGATGCGGTCGCCACCGTTGCCGCCGATGATCAGGTCCGAACCGGCGCCACCGTTCAGGAGGTCGGCATGGGTGGCAAACCCGAGCACGCCGGGCGGAATGGCAACATTATCGCCGCGGATGTCATCTGCGCCATCGCCGCCAAGGATCGTATCGCGGCCGCCAGGGGATGACAGAACATCGTCGCCATTACCGCCATCGATGTTGTTGCCCAGCAAGTTGCCGATGATCGTATCGTTGCCGTCGCCGGCGTTGATTGCGGACTGCCCACCGGTGAGGGTGATGTTGTCGTCCGCCGCGGATGCGGAGAAAAACCTCTCATAGGGGATTTCGTATTCCACCACGACAGGCGCGAGAGACACCGACTGAGTGGATCCCCCTAGTGAGATGGGCGCCAGGCTTGGCAATTCGGAACTGGACTCGAACAGCGGGCCGATGTCGAAGCCAAAACTACGCTCAATATCGATGTCAGGGGAGCGACCGGTTCCCGGTGGATCGAATTCAATATCGACGAAGCCGTTGACTTCGAGAAACAGCAACGTGATTTCGAAAAATGCCTCGAGATCTAGAGCGAATTCGGAAACCAGGTCACCGACCAGGTTGTATTCCGCCGTCACGCCAAGGGTGCCGGTCCCTTCCGGCACGTCAAACTCGAACTCGTCGCCCAGAAAACCTTCGCGACGTTGTCCATCTTCAGCGGTTAGAACAACTTCTATGGCATTGGGCGTAAAGTTGTAGTCCTGCAGAAGTAACGCTTCGAACCGAAGATCAGTGGCGAAGGTGGTGTAGGAGGCCTCAACATCCAAAAAGCTACCGAGCCCGAACGAGAGCGTGTCCTCAAAGAACTCGGGCGGGACGGCAAAGATGGATGCGATGGCGGCGGCAAGGTTGATCCGCCCGCCGAGCACAGGCTCCAGCGTACCCCCAGCCGATGCGCCGACCAGGCTGTCGTCGGCGCTGGCGCTCGCCGCATCCGGGACCGCGTCGCCAAAGCGCGTCCCGATGTCCCAAAACGCTTCGCGGAAGTTACCGGACAGATCCGAGCCGGTGAACTCAAGCAACGTCGCGTCAATATTGATGTCTGGCAGATCAAAAAGCGGGATTTGCGTCCCGATGTTGATGTCGGGATCGCGGCCGGTCCCATCCACGTCGGCGGTGAAGCGTGCGTCAAAGACGACGCTGGAGTCGATTTCAACGTCTACACCCAGATCAACGCTGGAGCTTGCCAGATTAATCCCAGGCGCGTTGATGGACGTGGTCGCGGTGAAGTCGGAGAGATCAAGCGTCACACCGCTGAAAGGGTTGTTGCGCGCCGGGATATCGTTTGCGAAGTCCACATCGAGGCCGACATCCACAGCGCCAATGTCGAGTTCTACGCCGATCGGCAAGCCAAACTGTGCGTCGAAGTCGATTGTTGGGCCGAGGCGAAAGCCTGCGTCCGCAATACCGATATCAAAGATCGGTATATTGAGGGGTGATGGAAGGGTTTGATCTACACTGAAATTTATTGCATCAAATTCTTGGCGCCCTCCGGCTGTTACGATTTGGGTTCCAGAAAAGCTTAAATCTATGCTCATTGGCTGGTCCTTGTTTCCGGGCCATGGCCTCATCCATCGATAATTTCCAATTGTTTGATTAAATTGTGGCCAGAGTTCGTCCGACACCGCTTCCATTAACGGTGCGGTGTCATCCGATGAATTCGGAGCGGACGGTTTTTGCCGCAAAGCTGCCGTTGATTGCCGAGGCTTTGCTTTTGCGCATGAGCGGATGATGCTCTCGCGCACCCTCTGGAGGGCGCGTTACTGGGGCAGTGCCAGTAGCCCGCA
>CAKZYH010000009.1 GCA_937884725.1 uncultured Paracoccaceae bacterium | reverse complement strand
CCAAATTGCTCGTCGCTTTGAATCTGGACCGCTTCCTGATCCGATGACCGTGTACAGTCATCGGGGAAGCGGTCTAGAGCCGCCGCGCCCGTCCCTCCGCCAACATTTTGCCTGACGCGTGGGACGGCAATGTTTGGTTCAATGCCGGTTGCACAGATCAAAAAAAATCGATTGCTCAAGCGAACCGCAACGGGTCTCGATGATCACTCATCGCCTCGCTACACTACGGGTCGCCGGTCGCGCCGGATCGGCCGGCAACCGAAAACGGCGGTGCGGAGGTTTGCGCTATCGTTTACTTGCTCGTTGCGATCCAGCTTGTGTTGTGTGTGCGCGTGCTCTTGCGTCCGCGCCGAGATCCGACGTCACGACTGGCTTGGATCGTGGTTATCCTCGCGCTGCCGCTTGTGGGGATCATCGCCTACCTCGCGCTTGGCGAGACCAACATCGGCCACACCCGCACGGCGCGCCTGCGGGCGGTCAGGGGCGAACTTCCCAAGTTCGGTGACATTCCAGGGACCAACGTGCCGCCGGTTGTGCCACAAATCCCGTCCACCAGCCGGCCGGTGTTCAGCGTCGGGTCGTTCGTTGGCGACTTCGTTCCGGTGGGTGGGAACCGAGCCACGCTCATGGCCGACAGCAACGCCAGCATCCGGTCGTTGGTCCGCGATGTGGACGCCGCAGAAGACCATGTGCACATCCTGTTTTACATCTGGCTGCCGGATCACAATGGGACGCTGGTCGCGGAGGCGCTGATGAACGCTGCGGGCCGCGGCGTGGCGTGCCGCGTGCTGGTGGATGACATCGGCTCGCGTGATCTCATCAAGTCGACGCTCTGGGCTGAGATGCGGGCGGCGGGCGTGCAAATCTTCCGCGCACTTCCCGTCGGCAATCCTATTTTACGCATGCTCAATGGGCGCATTGATCTGCGCAACCACCGCAAGCTCGTCGTCATTGATAACGCCATCACATACTGCGGCAGCCAGAACTGCGCTGATCCGGAATTCTTGCCCAAAGCAAAGTATGCGCCGTGGGTCGATGTGATGGCGCGCTTTGAAGGCCCGGTTGTGCGCCAAACCCAGCTGTTGTTTGCGCGCGACTGGATGGCTCATGTGGATGATAACATCAGGTCGCTGTTGGTGGCTCCCATGCCCGCGCCTGATCCGGGTTTCACCGCGGTTGTCGTGGCAACGGGACCCACAGATCCCGACTCGCCCATGTCCGACATGTTTCAAACGCTCATGTATTGCGCGCAACGCACGCTCGTGATCACGACGCCCTACTTCGTACCGAACGAGGCCATCCAATCAGCGCTTTGCGCAGCCGCACGCCGCGGGATCGACACCACTATCATCTTCCCTGCCCGCAACGACGACTTTGCCGTGGCTGCGACGAGCCGCAGTTATTACGAAGCTCTCATCAGGGCGGGGGTGAAGGTATTTGAGTTTCAGCCTGGGTTGCTTCACGCGAAAACAGTGACTGTCGACGAAGACATCACTTTGATTGGATCATCTAATATAGATAGGCGGAGTTTCGATTTAAATTATGAAAACAATATCCTTTCTCAAGACAAGGCGTTCACCGCTGATGTCAAGCGTCGACAGAAGGAGTTTTTGGCGCAGAGCCGTCCGGTAAAGGCCGAAGAAGTGGCCGCCTGGGGCTGGAAGCGACGCCTGTGGCAAAATGCGGTCGCGATCTTGGGCCCTGTCCTTTAAGGTTATGTCAGTTATTAGGGCGTGACCTAGACCAAGCAACAAATTTCCACCAACGCAGTAGGACCATCGACCGGTACTGTTATTTGAATAAAGCTGATCATGCTTGTCCCCGGCTCAGCGTAGTCTTGTTCGGTTCAGCGCTCCACAACTGCCGTAAGCCACAACAATTCTTAGACTGGCAGCAGCACCAGGTTAGAGACGGTCAGCTAGTCAGCGCGCGCTATGGTGCGAGTTCACGTCGGATTGTAGCGTGCCGAAGCTCTCGCAAGCGAAACACTGACAGAGAAGCTCCTGGTTGGATGCCGAGTTCGCGTAGCGTTCCGTACAAGGAAATGGATTCAATGAGCCGTCGCTACTTTAAGAAAATGATCGTCTTGTTCTGGCTGCTTTGGTGGATCACAGCGTTCCTTACGGATTTTATCGGGGGCCTTAACACGATCGGGATCACTAATATTAAATGGTTTGCGGGCGAAAATTATCCTTTCCTCGTTCAAAATCTAACGCCGTTAGGGATTCCCACGCCGTTTATAGTAATATCATTTGTTGGAATCATTGTCTGGTTGTTTTTATCGATGGTGTTGTTCGCGTGGGCCGCATTTACACCAATGGAACCACGGCAGCCGTGGCTAAAGCGGGTGGACGCGGCGTTCATGGTCTCACTTGGGCTTTGGGCGGCGTTCTTCCTCGCCGACCAGACGATTATGAATTTCCCCCTCGAAGAAAATCATATGGTGCAGGGGGGATTTCAACTCTTGTGCTATTTGGCGATTTATCTGCTGCCCGATGAGCCGTCTCACCGCGCAAGCGGGAGCGCAAGTGGAAGTAATGATGAATAGCCGGGGATTACCGCGTACGGTCAGCGGTTCATTACCCGACACAGCGATGGACCTTTACAGGTGCGCCGACACCGGGAAGGGCCCCCTAAGGCAATAAGTCCGCGTCGTCTGCCGGCTGGCCGACAAGCGAATACTTGTGGCGATCCCAGACCGCAAGCTTGACAGGCGGCGGCACGTGCTTTCCCCGCAGTGTGGGGTGTAATTGACGTCCGGTCGGGACTATTGTCTGCGGCGCAATCTATGGCACGTGGTTGCGCAGAACGGGCGGGTTTTGTCGGTTGTTTTCGACGCCATTCAAGGGGCTCACAATGACAACTCAAGGCAGTCATATCGCAGGCTCCACGGGGTCTGGCTCCAACGGGTTCGACCGGCTCTGGGCAGCACTGTTCCTCGTCACGCTGCTCATCGTACTCCTTCCGGGCAGCGCATATGCCCACGACGCGTCAGGCGTCGTTGGTGGCTTCGCGAGCGGCTTCCTCCATCCACTCCTCGGTTGGGACCATGTGGCGGCGATGGTCGCTGTGGGTTTACTCGGCGCCGTTCTCGGCCCGCCCGCACTCTTTCTCTTGCCGGTCGTGTTTCCCATCGTGACGGCCGGTGGCGGCGCGCTGGGCGTCGCGGGTGTGCCCCTCCCGGCTGTCGAGATCGGTATTGCCCTCTCTGCGGTTGTCCTTGGGCTGATGATCGCTGTGGGTAAGTCCGTCCCCCTTTGGACCGCCGCTATCGTTGTTGGCTTTTTTGCCGTCTTCCATGGTCATGCTCACGGGACAGAGCTTCCAATCGCTGCCGATGCGATTTCCTACGCCATTGGTTTCGTGATCGGCACGGGGCTTCTCCATTTGGTCGGCATCCTGATCGGCACTGCGACAAAGTGGGAGGCGGGCAAAGTCGCCGTGAGGGCGGCCGGCGGGGCCATTGCCATCGCCGGCATGGCCTTTTTGACCGGAGCGGCCTGATCCTTTTGCGATCTGACTGTGGGTTCATGACGACGATCGAAAAGGTCGTACCTCCTCAGCGGCAGCGCGCGCCGTTGACGGCATTGCTGACCCTCAGTGCGATCCTGACGCCGACGGTGGCGCTAGCCCACGCGCCGGTACCGGGTGTTGGCGCGTTCTGGAACGGCGCGCTGCACCCGCTCCTGGTGCCGAGCCATCTGTTGGCGCTCATCGCGGCGGGCATCCTGATCGGGCAACATGCGCCAACGATTAGTCGCTGGACCTGGCCGGCTCTGGTGGCGGCGCTTGCGGCGGGTTTGGTGATCCCTAGCGCGGCGAGCGTGGGGCAGGTTGCGCTGATCGGGACCGCCGCCGCGGCCGGGGTCTTGATCGCGCTCAGCCGGGCATGGCTCGGCGACATTCTGCTCGCCGGTGTCGCCATCGGCGTGTTCGTAAGCCTCGATTCAGCGGTCGCC
>CAKZYH010000008.1 GCA_937884725.1 uncultured Paracoccaceae bacterium | reverse complement strand
GAGTTGGCCAATTTCGCGTCACCGTTCGCGTGCGCTTTTGGCACGGCTTTTGTAAGCACCGGGATGAACGAGCACCGCTGGCCGCCCGGCCCCGCGGGATGACGAAGGAAATGCGCATGAAAATCGTGATGGCGATCATCAAGCCATTCAAGCTGGACGAGGTGCGCGACGCGCTGTCCGAGCTTGGAGTGTCCGGTCTGACGGTCAGCGAAGTGAAGGGGTATGGCCGACAGAAGGGCCATACGGAAGTGTATCGCGGGACGGAGTACGCCGTGAGCTTCCTGCCAAAGCTCAAAATTGAGCTGGCCGTGGGCGACGACGTCGTCCCGCGCGTGGTGGAAACGATCCAACAGGCGGCGCAGACCGGCCAAATCGGCGACGGCAAAATCTTCGTTTACTCCATCGATAGCGTGGTGCGCGTCCGCACCGGCGAGATCGATGCGGAAGCTCTTTAATCTTCAGAACGCAACGGATCCCTGTACATGATGAACAAACTCCTTAGGAGCTTAGCGGCGGCAGGTATGGCCTTGGCCATGACCGCGACCGTTGCCATAGCGCAGACGGACGCGCCGCCGATTGCCGCTCCAGCCGTCGATACGAGCGCCATTGAAGCGTCCATCGCCGACGTCGAAAGCCGCATTTCGGCGCTTGAGACCGCCGCCGAAGACGCTCCCGCGGCCGAAGAAGTCGCGGATGAAACTCCGTTTGTGTTCAACACCCTCCTGTTCCTCCTCGGCGGCTTCCTGGTCATGTTCATGGCCTGCGGCTTCGCCATGCTAGAGGCAGGTCTGGTCCGCTCGAAGAATGCTTCGATGCAGTGCCTTAAGAACATTGGCCTTTATTCCATTGCGGGCCTGATGTTCTGGGTGCTGGGCTACAACCTCATGTACGAGGGTGTGGACACTGCAGAGAACATCTCTGAGCTCGCGGGCTATCTGGGCACCTTCTCCATGAAGGAATTCCCGGCACCGGACGCCGATAGCGGCGACTACGCGACCGCTTCCGACTGGTTCTTCCAGATGGTGTTCTGCGCCACCACAGCGTCCATCGTGTCCGGCACCATCGCCGAGCGCATGCGCCTGTGGCCGTTCCTGATCTTCGTCGCGTTCCTCACCGGCATTCTCTACCCGATCCTGGGCTCCTGGGAGTGGGGTGCTGGCTGGCTCGACCAAATGGGCTTCTCCGACTTCGCCGGTTCCACGCTGGTGCACTCGGTCGGCGGCTGGGCGGCTCTTGCTGGTGCCATCGTCATCGGTGCGCGTGCCGGTAAGTTCGGCCCGAACGGCGTGATCCACCCGATGCCGGGCTCTTCGATCCCGCTCGCCACTCTGGGTACCTTCATCCTGTGGCTCGGCTGGTTCGGCTTTAACGGTGGCTCTCAGCTCGCGCTGGGCAGCGAAGTGGATGCCGCATCCGTGGCGACCATCTTCGTCAACACCAACACTGCTGCCGGTTCCGGCGTGGTCGTGGTCATCATCCTGACGCAGATCTTGTATCGCAAAGTCGATATCACGATGGCGCTCAACGGTGCCCTCGCGGGTCTGGTGTCGATCACCGCTGAGCCGCTCACACCGTCCATGGCCGAAGCCGCCTTCATCGGTGGTATCGGTGGCCTACTGGTGGTGATCTTCGTGCCGCTCTTGGACAAGATCCGCATCGACGACGTGGTGGGTGCGATCCCGGTCCACTTGGTCGCCGGCATCTGGGGCACGATGATTGTGCCGCTCACCAACTCCGACGCGACCTACTACGTCCAGTTCCTCGGCGTGGTCTCCTACGGTGCAGCGGCGTTCTTCGCATCGCTGATCCTGTGGCTGATCCTGGCCGCTGTGACTGGTCTGCGGGCAACGCCGGAGGAAGAGGCCGTGGGTCTCGACCAGTCCGAAGTTGGCGTTCTGGCCTACCCGGAGTTTGGCTCCAACCGCTAAGGTCATGACGACCTAGGCGACAGCCACCATACACAACGAAGCCCGGGCTCTGGCCCGGGCTTTTTTTGTTTTGTGCGGGCCATCATTGGGCCGTTGTCCGAGCCGCAATTATGCTATTCGCCTCGGGCCAGATCAGTGCTGCCCACGGGCCGCAGCCGCTAGCTCGGTCCAAGGCCCATCAGCACGCCGCGCGGGAGAGGAACAATGAACCAAACAGCGTTGCGGCGGCTTCTGGGAGGCGCCGCGCTCGGATACCTCCTCCAAGGCGCAGCAAACGCCATGGACCGCGCCGCACACCACCACGCCGACACGGATGGTCCCGAGAAGGCCCGCTGCTGCCCGCCATCTGCGCCACCCTTCCAGATCCAACGCCTGTTTGGCATGTCTGTCGGCGATCTCACTGTCGCCGGCGCTGTCACGCGCATCATCGCCTGGTCCCGCATCCCCCCGGCGCGAACCGTGTTCATCGGCGACCTTGCACACGCCGTGGCGATCAAGCGCCATCGCGCAGTCGCAGCGGCCCACGCCGCCGCCGACATGGTCACCCCCGGCGGACGCGCGCTGATATGGCTATCAAAGCGCGAAAACACGCCGCTGGACCGCACCCTCAAAGGTGAGGATCTGGTGGAGCCTCTCGTCGCCGCCGCCGCAAAGGAGGCCCGTTCGCTCTTCCTTGTCGGCACATCGCACAAGGAGCTTCATCCCGCCGCGCGGACCCTCCAGCGAGAGCATCCCGGCCTTCAGATCGCCGGTTTATACGTGCCCACCAACCTGGATCGGGAAGCACCCGAACAATCACAGCTCTTCGATATCCTTCGCACGACCCGGCCGGACATCATCCTGGTGGGCCTTCCGTCGCCCGATCAGGAGGTTTGGGCCGACGCCATGGCCAACTCGATCCGCCACGGTGTCTTTGTCTGCGTGGGCGAGGCGCTCAACAGCACGCTCGCCGAACCGATGGCAATCCCAGTCTGGGTCGACGCCTACCATTTCCATCGGCCGTGGCGCTTTTGGCTGTGGCTGCGCCGCGAGATCTGGCAAACGCTGGACGTTGCGTGGAGTTTTCCGGCCCTTCTAAGCCGCCACCGGCGTGACCGCCGCCATTACATGGCAGCGCTTAACCGCCGCGCACGGCGCCAAGCCATGGAAGCGCCGTACACGCAGATCCGCCGCGAGGCACGCGATGCGGACCGTGAGGGCGCACTCAGGGCTGCTGAAAACGACGCGTAACCAATCCGACACGACGGGGGCGCCACTATAGATTTTGGTAAGAGTTAGACGGCGCCTCGTTTCCCGAACCCGCCGTCTGCTAGCAAGACTAAATCGCCTGGCCCCGAAGCTCTAGGCGGAGTTGTTCGCGCCGTTCCTTCATGCGCTCCAAGTGCGGGTGTACTGACAGGGCGCGATCCATCACCTCAGCCGCCTCAGACTTCCGATCCGTGGCGACCAGGATCATGGACAAGCCCGACAATGCCCCCCAGTGCCGGGGCTCCCGGCGGAGAACTTCGGCGATGTCCACCAACGACGACGCGTAGTCCCCCCGCAGATAATGGACTGTCGCACGGCGGTTCCAACCTTCCGCAAACTCAGGCCTCAACCGGACCACGCCGTCGAGCAGATCAAGGGCTGGCCCATAGGACTTGCGGCGCATGAGAACACTCGCCTGCTCCATCAGAATGTCGATGGTGGGCGATCCGGACTGGCCCATGCGGCGCATAATGTGCCGACCAATGCGGTCAGCTTGCCGCTTGCTGTCAGCGCCGGCGAGCCGGCCGAACAAAACGTCGAGCCGTGCCTTTTTCCGTTCCTGCTCGCCAACGCGTTCAGCATTGGCAGCATTCGGGCGGGAGCTTTTGCCCTGAGCCGTGGGAGCTGGCTCAGTGACTCTTTCGGGGGAAGTGACCGTTTGGGCAAACGCAGGGCCTGCGAACGCCAGAGCAACGGTCAACGCGAGTGCGGGGAACGTGCAATCTTTGATCATGCATGAAAAGTGACACAGCCTTGCAATTGGGCAAGTGCTCTATCGGTCGCAATTGCGTGACACGCGCCGCGCTCTACCGCGCCGTGGCAGCGCGGCCTCAGCCCTGACGCGCCTTATAGCGGGGAGCCTTCTTGTTGATGATGTACATCCGGCCCCGCCGGCGCACGAGCTTGTTGTTCCGATCGCGCTGCATCAGCGCTTTCAGCGAATTTTTGATCTTCATGACGTCCACCCAACCAAACAAAACGGCGCGGGAGCCCCGCGCCGGTACACATCATGTATTGGGCAGTTGCGCCGCTTTCGTCAAGAAGCGCGGTGCAGTCAGCCTATTCGGCCGCCACGTGAAGCGGGTTCGGGCCACCCTCCAGCGGCAACTCCACCTCCACCTCCAGGGTGGAGACATCATCGCCACGATCCATCGACACGTTCACCTTGTCGCGGTCGATGGGCATGTGCCGGGCGATGACGGCCAGGATCTCCTCGCGAAGCGTGGCGAGAAGCTCGGGGTTGGCTGAGAGCGTCGCGCGCTCGTGGGCGAGTATGATCTGGAGCCGATCGCGCGCGACCGGGGCAGACCCGCCCTTGTTGCGGAAGAAATCAAGAAACCTCATGCCGCCTTCCTTGCGAAGAATTTGGAGAAGATGCCTCGTGTATCTTGAGGAATCTCTACCGAAACGTTTTCGCCGGTGATTTTTCTCGCCGCGTTCGTGTAGGCACGCGCCGCATACGAGTTCGGCGAGCCGAGCGTCACCGGCATGCCAAGGTTCGACGCCTTCAGAACGTCCTGGCTCTCCGGCACCACCGCCAGCAGCGGGATGGACAGGATTTCCAGAACATCGTCGACCTTCAGCATCTCGCCCTTGTCAGCGCGGATGGGGTCGTAGCGCGTCACGAGAAGGTATTTTTCGACCCGCTCATCGTTCTCCGCCTTCTGCGTCTTGCTATCCACGAGACCGATGATGCGATCAGAATCCCGCACCGAAGACACCTCAGGGTTCGTCACCACAACCGCGATATCAGCGTGACGCATCGCAAGCGTGGCGCCCCGCTCAATGCCGGCCGGGCTGTCGCACAAGATGTAGTCGAACTTATCGCGCATCTCCTCGATGACACCGGCAACGCCCTCTTCGGTCAGCGCATCCTTATCCCGGGTTTGGGAGGCCGGCAGCAGCGACAGGTTGTCGAGCCGCTTGTCGCGGATGATCGCCTGATGAAGCTTAGCCTCACCGTTGATGACGTTAATGAGGTCGAACACCACGCGGCGCTCCGCCCCCATCACCAAGTCGAGGTTCCGCAGGCCGACGTCGAAGTCCACCACGCAGACCTGCTTGCCCGTCTGGGCCAGCGCTGCGCCGAGGGCGGCGGTGGAGGTGGTTTTGCCCACGCCCCCCTTGCCGGAGGTAACGACGATTACTTTCGCCATGGTCATACCTTTCCGTTGATGGCGGACATTTTGAGCGTGTCGCCGTCGAGCCATGCGTGAGTGGGGGCGCCGAGGCAGGCGCGGTCGAGGTCCTCAGCCGTCTTGTAAAGACCGGCAATGGCGACAAGCTCGGCGTTCAGCGATTGGGCAAACACCCGCGCGGCCTGGTCGCCGTTGGATCCCGCAATCGCACGACCGCGCAGCGCGCCGTAAACATGAATGGACCCCGACGACACCACCTCAGAGCCGGAAGCAACCGAGCCGATCACCACCACATCGCCCGTCAGATGGACCACCGATTGGCCCGAGCGGATGGGGTCCGACAGGATCAGTGTCGCCGGATCAGGCGTCGCCATCGCCTCTTCGATGGCCGCCAGTGCCGCTTCGGTCACCGCCGCGTCGCGCACGATATCCTGGGCGTCATCGACCGCCTCAGCGTTAGGCTCGGCCTCGCTATCCACTTTCGGCTGCGCGAGCGCGATTTCCTTGCCGCCCGACAAAATGGGTGGCAGCCCGCGGGCGTCTGCGCCCAGTTCGCCGGGGCTTCGGCCATCAAGGCCCATAATGGTGATGTGCCGCCGCTTCAGCTCAGTGACGAGATGCACCAGCTCCGGCCTTGAGGCCGGCATGTGGGCAATATCGACCACCACGGGGCGTCCGGCGAAGAAGCCTGGCGAGCGCGCCGCAAAGGCGTCGAACTCGGTCAGCCACTCCGCAATGGGCGGCATCGGCGACAGGACGAACGCCATAAACGACCGTCCAGTGAAGCGAATCGATTTCGCTGGGGGAGTTGTTTGTTGCACCTGCGTTAACCCGGTTCGCGTGTCGTTCATCAAAGTCGAACAGGGTTGAGGATGGGTTAATGGGCGATTCGCTGTGACCCCTTTTGGGCATCCTCCACAGCTAAGCGCATGGCCTCAACGCGCCACGACGCTCCGGCGCCCGCTTAGTGGTACTCACCATCGCGATCGTTCGACCGATCACCGCGGGGATCGGGTTCGTCCTCCGCGCCGTCCTCTTCGACAACGGGAACCGCATAGTGCCCGCCCAGCCATCGGTGCAGATCAATGTCGGCGCACCGCTTGGAGCAGAACGGCCGCACCGCATACACCGTGGGTTTGCCGCAGATGGGGCAAGTCGGGCCCGGCATCAGCCTTCGTCCGGGACGCTGCCGTCACGCCGGAAGCCCATCCCGTTCAGCAACGTCTCGGTCTCGTAGAGTGGCAGGCCAACAATGGCCGAAAACGAACCAACGATCTTGGTCACGAACGCGCCGGCAGCACCCTGAATGGCGTAGCCGCCCGCCTTGCCGTCCCACTCGCCACTGACGAGATAGCGCTTAATCTCATCGCTGGAGAGCCGCTTCATCGACACGCGGCTCTCAACGCATCGCTCACGCGCCTTCCCGCGGCTGATGACGCAAATCGCTGTGGTCACACGGTGGTTCCGGCCGGACAAACTCTGAAGGCACGCCGTCGCGGTATCGCGATTCTCGGCCTTGGGCAGGATCCGGCTGCCCAGATGCACAACCGTGTCGGCGGCAAGTACAAATGTGTTGGTCGGATCGAGCGCCTCGCGCACGCGCTCCCAGCCCACATCGGCTTTTTCGCGGGCAAGGCGCTGGGCATAAACCTTGGGTTTCTCGCCCTTCAGCGCGGTCTCGTTAATGTCCGACGGGGAGAGGTGGTCAGGCCGAATGCCAATCTGCTGCAGAAGCTGAAGGCGCCGGGGCGACCCAGACGCCAGAACAAGCACCGACCGCTGATTGGACCGTGCCACTACTTATAGCGATATGTGATTCGACCTTTGGTCAGGTCGTACGGGGTCATTTCCACCAGCACCTTGTCGCCCGCCAGAACCCGAATGCGGTTCTTGCGCATGCGACCTGCTGTGTGCGCGATGATCTCGTGGTCGTTTTCCAACTTCACCCTGAAGGTGGCGTTGGGCAGGAGCTCTGTGACCTGCCCGGGGAATTCCAGAACTTCTTCTTTGGCCATGGACGCCTTACTGTTGCCTTTCCGATGCGCGCTGCGTGGGCCGCGCGTCAGCAGATTAAGTGGGGGTTGAGTGCGCGGTTACCAGGTCGCGCCACCCCGTGCCGCTCGCCTATCAGCTAGCAGCATCTCCCCCCATGAGCCGCTTGACGATGGTCATGTCAAGCTGATCGCGGCAGGTCCGGTAGCTGTCGAGGATTTGGCTGCGCGAGCCGTGGACGCCTGACGGGTCAAGCGTGGGCCAATACTGGACGTCGAATGACTCGGTCCGGGCCATCTCCAGCATGTGGTGGTGCGCCTCAGGTGCCAGCGTCACCACGAGGTCGAACGAGGTGTCGCCCAACTCCTCCAACTTGCGCGGGCGCCGCTGCGAAATGTCGAGTCCCTTCTCGCTCATCACCGCAACCGCAAACGGATCCGGCGGCACAGGATCAACGCCCGCAGAGCGGATGTACACGTGCGGCAGCCGCACGCGCGCAAGCGCCGCCGCCATCGGTGAACGGATGGCGTTGTGCCGGCAGACGAACAGGATCGACCCCGGTCCGCTCAACTCATGAGCCCCGGAAATGGAGGGCGCAGATCAGCGTAAAGAGCCGGCGGGCCGTATCGTGGTCGAGCCTGATCTTCCCCTCAAGCCGCTCGGCAAGAATGCGCGACCCCTCATCGTGCACCCCGCGCCGCCCCATATCGATCGCTTCAATCTGCGCGGGCGCAGCCGTGCGGATGGCGTTGAAGTAACTGTCGCAAATCAGAAAATAGTCTTTGATCACCTTGCGCAGTGGCGACAGCGACAGAAGGTGGGCGATCACCGGCTCCCCACCCTCGTCAGAGATGGCAAAGATCAGCCGGTTCTCCTGAATGGACAGATCCAACCGATACGGCCCTTCCCGCGTGGCATTGGCCGGCGCGAAGACGTTTTCTTCCAACAGATCGTAGATCGCGACGGCCCGCTCATGCTCCACATCCGGGCTGCCACGCTCAATGGAAGCCTCGTCCAGCGTGACTGCGATGAGCCGGGCGCCGCTCTCGCTCATGGCAACCGCTTTTTGATCGACAGCCGGTGCGCATCAAGGCCTTCCAACGCCGCCAGCGCCATGGCGGGCTCGGCCAAATGATGCAGCCCAGCTTGGTTCACGCCGAGGAGCGTGGTGCGCTTCATAAAGTCGAGCACACCAAGCCCTGACGAAAAGCGCGCAGAACGGCTCGTCGGCAGCACGTGGTTCGGCCCTGCCACGTAATCGCCGAGCGCTTCTGGCGTGTGATGGCCCAGAAAAATTGCGCCAGCGTGCGTGATCTTGTTGGCCAGCGGCTCGGGATCCGCGACAGCGAGCTGTAAGTGCTCGGCAGCGATGCGGTCGGCAAGAGCCGCAGCGGCATCAAGGTCGGGCACAGTGATGATCGCACCGTGATCGCGCCAGCTCGCAGCGGCTGTCTTTTCGCGGGGAAGCGCCTTGAGCTGATACTCGACGGCGGATGCCACAGCCTCAGCCAACTCCGCAGACGTCGTGATCAGGATCGACTGCGCCGCCTCATCATGTTCGGCCTGGGCCAAAAGGTCCGCCGCGGTGTGATCGG
>CAKZYH010000007.1 GCA_937884725.1 uncultured Paracoccaceae bacterium | reverse complement strand
CGGGCGCGTTTGGGACGATGGCGTTTTCGGACCTTTTGGCGCCGGCGATTAGCTATGCGCAGGACGGTTTTTTGGTCCGGCCCCACGTGCGCGGATTTTTGGATGAGGTGCCGATCACGGGGCGAGTGCCGCACCGGGAGTTTGTGACGCGCAACGAAGGGTCGGCGCAGATTTATCTGAAGGAGGACGGGACGCTCTACAAAGTCGGGGAGCGGCTCAAGAACCCGGACATGGCGCGCACGCTGGAGCGGATCGCGGCTCACGGGCCGGACGATTTTTATACCGGTGCCATCTCGCGCGAGATTGTGGCCGATATGGAGGCGAATGGCGGACTGATTTCGGCGCAGGATTTGGCGGATGTCGCACCCACCGAGGGTGAGCCGCTGTGGAGCACCTATCGGGGGCATCGGCTGTCGACGAATGGGCCGCCGGGGGGCGGGCTGATGCTCGTCTTGATGCTGAATATTTTGGAGAATTTCGATCTGGCTGCGATGGGGCACAACAGCGCCGCCTATATCGCGACCGTGTCGGAAGCCATGAAGATCGCGACGAGCGATAAGGACAACCACATTGGCGATCCGCGCTTTGTGGACGTGCCGGTGGAGCGGTTGGCGTCGAAGGAGTATGCCGCCGAGCGGGCCGGGCAGATTAAGGCGGGCGAGAAGGCCCATGTGGTGCGGCTGAACCAGGGCGGAGCGGAATCGAAGGATACGACGCACATTTCGGTGGCGGACGCTGCGGGAAATGCTGTCGCGGTGACGCATTCGATTGGGATGCCGTCGGGCGTTGTGACCAAGGGGCTTGGCTTCATGTATAACGGGTGCATGGGCGTGTTTGACCCGCGGCCGGGGCGTGCGGGTTCGCTGGCGCCGGGCAAGGCGCGGTTTACGGCCATGTGTCCGACGATGCTGTTTGCCGGTGATGCGCCGGACCCCTGGTTGGTGATCGGAGCGCCGGGCGGGACGTACATTACGATGGGCGTACTGCAGGGGATTTTGAACGCGGTCGACTTCGGGATGAGCGCGCAGGAGGCGGTGGGCGCGCCGCGGTTCTGCACGACGTCCGACACCATCGATGTGACCAACCGCATTTTGCGCCGGACCGAAGCGGAGCTTCAGGCGATGGGGTATCCGACGCGGCGCACAGCGCAGGGTTATGGGTTTGCCGGCGTCCATGCGCTGCGGCGGACGGCGACGGGCTGGGACGGTGGCGCCGATCCCGGGCGTGATGGGATCGCTGTAGGGGTTTAAGTCGCTAGGCCAGCGGCGCGTTCGGCATCGGCGAAGGTGGGGATGTGCCAGTGCGTTCCGGGCTGCGCGGCGAGGAGCGCCTTGGTGTAGGGCTGTTGCGGGTTGTCGAAGATCGCTTCGACCGTGCCGCGCTCCACCACTTCGCCGTTTTGCATCACGATGACCTGATCGGAGACCTGGCTTGCGACGCGCAGGTCGTGGGTGATGAAGATGACGCCGAGGCCGTAGGCTTTGCGGATGTCGTTGATGAGGTCGAGCACCTGCTTTTGGATCGACACGTCGAGCGCTGAGACCGCCTCATCGGCGACGAGGATTTTGGGCTCCACGGCAAGGGCGCGGACGAGACAAAGGCGTTGGCGCTGGCCGCCGGAAAACTCGTTAGGGTAGCGGTCGAGGCTGGAGACCGGCATGCGCACAATATCGAGGAGACGGCGGACGCGGCTCATGGCTTCCTCTCGCGGTACGCCGAAGTTGAGCGGGCCTTGGATGAGTTGGCCGCCGACGGGGCGGCGCGGGTTAAGCGAGCCGTAGGGGTCTTGGAAGACGATCTGCATGAGGCGGCGGTGGGGGCGCAGCTGTGAGCGCGAGAGGCTCGCGATGTCGACGCCGCCGACTTCAATGCTGCCGCTGTCGGGATCGATGAGGCGCATGAGGCAGCGCGCGAGCGTGGTTTTGCCGGACCCGCTTTCGCCCACAATGCTCAGCGCTTCGCCGGGTTTTAGCGAGAAGCTGACGTCGCGCACGGCAGCCACTTTGCGGCGGGCCTTGAGGAGGCCGCCGCGGGCGCTGAAGGTTTTGGAAAGGTGCTCGACCTTGACGGCGTACTCCGGTCCGTCGGCGCTGACCGGCTCCGGCGGCTCTTCGGCGCGGCGCGGGACGGCGTTGATGAGTGCCTTGGTGTAGGGGTGCTCTGGCCGATTGAGGACCTGTTCGGCGGGCCCCTCCTCCACGATTTTGCCGCGACGCATGACGATGGCGCGGTCGGCGATCTCTGCGACGACGCCGAAGTCGTGGGTGATGAACAAGATTGCGGCGTCGTGCTTTTGGTTGAGGTCCTTCAGCAGCTTCAGGATTTGTGCCTGGGTGGTGACGTCGAGCGCGGTGGTGGGCTCGTCCGCGATGAGGAGTTTTGGATCCAACGCTAGGGCTGCGGCGATCATGATGCGCTGACGCTGGCCGCCGGACAGTTCGTGCGGGAAGGAGCGGTAGACGCGCTCGGGGTCGGGCAAGCGCACTTCGTGGAGCAGCTCCATGGTGCGCGAGCGGCGTTCGGATGCAGGCATCTGCGCGCGGTGGCGCTTAAAGATTTCCTCGATCTGGTCACCCACCGTGTAGGACGGGTTGAGGGCGGTCATGGGCTCTTGGAAAATCATCGAGACGCGGTTGCCGCGGATGTCCCGGTGCGCACGCTCTGAGAGCTTGCCGATGTCCAAATCTTCGAAATGGATGCTACCGCCGGCGAGCCTGATGTTGCTGGCGAGAAGACCCATGACGGCGAGCGAGGTGACGGACTTGCCCGAGCCGCTTTCGCCGACAATGCAGACGATTTCGCGCGGCTTGATCCCGAAGGTGATCCCGTCGACGGCGAAGGCGCGCTCGGCGCCCTTCGGCAGCGCGACGCTGAGGTTCTGGACCGACAAGACCGGCGCGGTGTCCGCAGTGCTCAGTTGTGTATCCACCGCCAGACCTCCCGCCGCCTCGCCTGTTGGTGTGCGTGCAACTCGAGCGCCAAACAGACTTCGGCTGTCAGAAAAGCCAATTCCGGGCACCGCCGCAATGCCGTGGCCGACACTGCGCAGCGGCGGCGGGTTTGATTGACGGGCTGGTTGCGCTTCGGCCAGGGATCGCGAGACGGCACGAAAGGGTGCGGCGTAACGGCCAGCGCCCGCGAAGAACGCAGGATGCCTTGGTTACGTCGTGGTTAAGGTTGAACTACGGCTTGGAAGGCAGCGTCAGATCACGTAACGCTGATAGCGCCATAAAAGATGCCTGCTCTTTTCAAGCGCGGGCGTGGTACACACGCGCGCTTAACTTACGCCGACCGGGCTGGATGATGATCCGATCCGCCAACGACGGAACCGCAGCCGATGTCTCCCATGGAAGAGACTTCAGTCAACCGAGGCAGCGCCAACGCTGAGCCAGTGGATACTGGTGTGCCGGGTGGCAGCGCCGGTGCTGGCGCTGATGGTTCGGCCAAGGCAGGCTCTCGCGAAAAAACCGCGGGCGGTTCTGATCACGCCCTGCCCGACCGCGTTGCCAATGCGACCGCAGCTTTGGCCGCCGGTGCCGGTCAAAGCCAACGAAAGCCCACCGCTGAGGCTGCGCCGGCGATGAACCCTTTCGGCAAGAGCGATACCTCGCTTCGGCAGCGCATTCTCTTGCCGCTGCGACCCACGATCATTGCCGTGTGCATGGCGATGACGGTGCCGGTGCTTCTGCTCATCGTTCAGCTCAACTACAGCGCCAGTGAGCAAGCCGCCCGCACCCAAGCCGGGGCGTTGGTGGAGCGGTTCCGGACCGACGCCATCGACGACATTGTTGGTAAGTTCGCGGCTCTTCGCTCGCTGATTGAGCCTGCAGCGGAGCTTGGCCGGCAAGAAACCTCCTTTTACGAGGACGACCGGGCGCTTGGCTATCTGCGCCAAATCCTCACCCACAGCGACACGATCCTGAACGTCTATGTGGGCCTTGAGGATGGCTCATTCCGCCAAGCCCGCCGCCTCCACGACATGACCGTACCGATCCACGGCACTCTGCCGCCGGAAGGTGCAGTGTTTGCATACCGTCTGCTTGAGCCGGTCCCGGGGGAGCCGACGCTCGACCGTTACATTTTCCTCGACACCGACGGGAACCCGCTCAGCGAAGTGGCGGCGGAAAGCGGCTACGATCCGCGCAAGCGCGCATGGTACATGGAAGCCGTGGAGGCTGGCGGCACGACCATCACAGATCCCGAACTGTTTTGGGCGTTCGGGCTCGTGGGGTTCACGGTGGCCGCGCCCTATGCGGTGGACGGGACGCTGCGCGGGGTGGTCGCCGCGGATGTGACGCTCGACAATTTTTCCGCCTATCTGGCGCAAAACCCCATCAGCAAGGGAAGCTACAGCTATCTCCTTGATGATCGCGGTCAGGTGCTTGCCGCGTCCGACAAAGTGACCCGCTACGGCAGCCACAACGATGATGTGGAGCTCGTCCATGTCAGCGATGTCTCCAACCGCACAGTGGCGCGCGCCTATGGTGAGCGGCCGCTGGACGGTTTTGGGGGAGATGGCCCTGGCGTCTACCGCTACACCGATGCGGCCGGGGAAGAGTTCATTGTGAGCCTGTCGGGCTTTGGCGATAGTTTGGGCAAGCCCTGGCAGATGATGGTGGTGACGCCGGTCTCGGACTTTACGTCGGAGTTCGATGCCAAGGCCGAGCAGCTTCACTGGATCGGGCTTGCAGCAATTGTTGTCCAGCTGATGGTGGTTGCGGTGATCGCCAGCCTGATTTCCGCGCCGTTGAAGCGCCTCGCCTACAAAGTCGAGCGGATCCAGGCGCTCACCCCCAGCAACACGCCGCCCGTGCGCTCGCGTGTGCGCGAGATCGCCTTTCTGTCCCACGCCATCGAGACGCTGGATGTGGCGGTGCAGACGTTTGCGCGCTTTGTGCCGGTGAGCTTAGTGCGGCAGCTTTTGCAGTCCGAGCAGCGGCTTGATCTGGGCGGACACAGCCGGTTTTTGACGATTTTCTTTTCCGACATTGAAGGCTTTTCCACGATTGCTGAGCGGATTGCCTCGCGCGATCTAATGCTGCGAATTTCCAGCGTTTTGGGGATTGTGTCGCGCTCGGTGCACGCCGAGCAAGGCACCATCGACAAGTTCATCGGCGACGGGGTCATGGCGTTTTGGGGAGCGCCGGCGGCGCTGGAGGATCACGCCTATCATGCGTGCGTCGCTGCCCTTCGGATCCACAAGACGCTGGATGAACTCAACGCGCAGTGGCTCGACGCGGATGAGCCGCAGATGCGCATTCGCATCGGCATTCACTCCGACGCTGTGCTGGTGGGCAATGTCGGCACGGAAGAGCGGATGAGCTACACCGTGCTGGGCGATGGGGTGAACCTCACGGCCCGGCTGGAAGCGCTCAACAAGGCGTATGGCACGCCCACCCTCATCAGCCACGACACGTTCCGCGAGGCCGGCGACCGGCTGTGCGTGCGGCCGGTGGATGAGGTGGTGGTGAAGGGGCGCAGGGCGCGCGTGACAGTGTATGAGCTGTTGGGCGCCTATGGCGCAGAGGATGCGCTGGCACCGACGCCGGAGCAGGAAGCGTTGGCGCGGCAAACCCGGGCCGCCTTTGATGCGCTTATCACCAACGATCATGCGCTCGCCAAAGAGCTGTTTGAGGCGATCTTGCAGACCTATCCTGATGACCGCGTCGTGCGCCTACAGTTGGATCGTCTGGCAGCTGCGGTCGCCGACGTGCCGGAGACAGCGTGACTTTGCCCGGGGACGGCCAGGTGGCGCACGCGGCGCCGGCGGAGCTTGCGGCCGAGCCCGCCCGGCTCGCGGCGCCCGCGAACGACACGCTGCAGAGCGCCAACGCGCTGCGGCCGAGCGACTACACCGCAGCGTTGGTACGCCGCATGCAGCTTTCGCCGTCATGGGTGCGGGGCGCGCGGGTGCTCGATGTGGGCTGCGGCAGCGGGCTTTTGTTGGCGGCCGCAGGCGAACTGGGCGCAGCCTCGCTGACCGGGGTGGACGTGGAGCCAGACGCGGTCGCGGCGAGCCGGGCGCTGTTGCGCGGGGCCGGCCATGGGACGCACTCAGACATCGTGCAAGGGGACATGTTTGCCCCCGTTGGCGAACGGCGGTTCGATCTGATCGTTGCGAACCTCCCCCACTTTCCCATGGCTGAGGTGGGTGCGGAGGAGGGTCGGCATCTCACGTGGAGTGCCGGCGGCCATAACGGCAGGGTGCTTCTCGATCGGTTTTTGGCGGGGCTTGCAGCGCATTTGTCGGCGGGCGGGCGAGCACTTGTGGCTCACAACGCGTTCGTCGACGTGGAGGCAACCCGCGCGGCCGTCCGGGGGGCTGGGCTTAGCGTTCGCGTGACGGACACGGTTTTGGTGCCTGTTTCTCCGGTAAAGTTGGAGCTGATGCCGCCTGAGCTTTTGGCCCGGGAAACGGGGAAGACCATTTTTCGGTACGGACCCCACGCGCTTGCGGAGGTGCTTGTTGTCGCGATTTCCTTTGAAGCCAGCGATGCCTCAGACGATCCCTCAGCAAAGGGTTAGGCTGATGGTCCTCCGCCGATGTTTCGTGCCCCTCCTGCTGGCCGGCGCTATGGCGTGTTCAGCCGCCGCGGCCGCCGCACCGATGACGTTGGCGCAAGCCGACACCGGCGCGGCCGAGGCGGACGTCGTTACCGTAGAGCCGGTGCCGGCCGCCGAGCCGCCGCCCCCTGCCCCGATCACGGATGCCAGCGCGCCGGAAGAGGCGCTGGAGCGATTGCTGGCTGACGCGAGAGCCTCAATGCCGGAAGCCTGTGAGGCGGAGGAGCGCACAGCGCTGTTGCGGGTTTTGTGCACCGACACGCTGCGGGTGGGGATCCGCGGCAACTATCCGCTGTTTGCAACCCTGCAGGACGATGACCGTGTCGGCTACGACACCGATGTCGGCCGCGCACTCGCCGACTGGTTGGGTGTGACGCACGAGTGGGTCTATGTGCGCGCGGCCACCCGCATATCGACGCTTGCCGAAGGCGGTGCTGACGTTGTGGTCGCGACCATGGGGCACAACACGCGCCGCGATCCGCAGGCCCGCTTTATCCGCCCGCACTACTATCGTTCGCAGACCATCGTGGTGGGTCCGAAAGGCACCGAGGTCGGTGGTTTCGAGGATCTTTATGGCCGGTCGGTGTGCACGACGATTGGCAACTACGCGAACTCGAACATTGTCTCCCACAATGTGGCGCTGATGCTGTTTGAGTATGCGAGCCGTCTGCCTGAGGCGCTGGAGGATGGCAGCTGCCGGCTTGCCGCGCACGATGATAGCTTTTTTGCCTCGTTCCTGGCCGATCCTGAATTTTCCGACGATTTCGATGTGAAGTTTGGGTTCGACCCCGTGCCCTGGGGCATGGCGGTCGCCAATGAGGACGCGGAAGATCTGGCGCACGCGCTGGAGCTGATCAGCCAAATCATGCACCGCGACGGCGAGTTTTTGGCGATTGCTGAGAAGCACGGCATTTTCACTGAGTTTTTGGAGCAGCAACAGGCGCTGTGGCGCACGCCGGTGTGCGCTGCCATTGGCGCGCTGAAGGACCCCGCCTGTGTGGCGCCCGCGCTGAACGCGACGGCGGAACCCACCGCGTTCGCCGATCAAGTGACCGCGGTGACCGAGTTCATGAAGCGCACGATTGGGGTTGCGCCAGCGCTGCCGATGCTGATGTCGCAGCCGGCATGGGAGCTGTTTCAGGCGGGTATCATCAACTCGCTCGTTCTAGTGATTGGGGCGCTGGCCGCGACGCTCGTGTTGGCGCTGGTGGTCGGTGTGATGGCAGGCTCCCGCTACCGCGTTTTGCGCATTCCGGCGTGGTTCGTCATCGTGACGCTTCAGTCTTCGCCGGTGGTGCTGACGCTTGTGGTAGCAAGCGCGGTGGCGACGGCCTTGTTCACCTACTCGGCGGCGGTGGCGCTTGGCGCCGCGATTGTGGCGCTCGGGCTGATGAACGGGTGCAACGCGGGCCAGGCCATCGGCGAGGCGATGGACAGTTTGCGCGCCGAGGGGCGGACGGAGCGTGTGTTTAGCGCGGCTGTTGGGCGCTCGCTGACGCAGATTCTGTCGTTCCTTGTGAACGCTGCGAAGGGGACGCCCATTGCCAGTATCACCGGCGCGCCGGAGCTTTTGAGCGCGCTCACCGACATCACCTCCTTCGCGGCAGGACGGGTGACCACCTACACGCTTGTGCTCGTCTTTTATGTGGCGGTCGTGATGGTGGTGGTTTGGGCCTGTAACCGGGTGCGCACGCGCCTTGCTAACTCGAGTGCCTTCGCATGACGACACTGCAAACCCTGCTGGATTCGTCCTATCCGCTTGAGCTGTTCGAGGGGATGGTGGTCAACTTTCACATCGCGGCTTTGGCGCTTGCGCTGGGGTTGGCGCTCGGCATTCCGCTGGTGGTGATGCAGCGCGGCGGGCGCGTCTTGCGCGGCGTGTCGACCCCGCTGCTGGGGCTGATGCGGGCAGCACCGACATTTGTGGTGATGTTCTTCCTGCTCAACATCCTGGCAAGTTCCGGCGTGTTTGGCCGCGATGGTGGCCTCTCCGCGCCGACCATCGTGGCGTTGTCGTTGCTGCCCTACGCAGCGGCTTATGTGGCCGATAATGGCGGCGAGGCCGTCACCAGTTGGCAGGAAGGCTCCACCGGGGCGGCGCTTTTGTTTTTGCCGGGCTTGGTGCGCGCCTATGTGGTGCTCGTGATGTCGTCGAGCACTGGGGCGGCCATTGGCGTCAACGAAGGCGTTTCGGCCGTGCTGCGCGAGGCTGAGCGGTGGCCCGATCTGCCCGACAAGCTGATCGTGTTCGCCATCGGTGTGCTGGCGTTCGGCGTGGTCTTCCAGATCGGCTTTGCTCTGGTGCGTGTTGCGGTGCGCTTGCTGAGCCGGC
>CAKZYH010000006.1 GCA_937884725.1 uncultured Paracoccaceae bacterium | reverse complement strand
GTGTACTACCCGACCGGCGGCGCCATCTGCCGTCTCGTCAACCGCGGTCGCCGCGACCATGGTCTGCGCTGCGCAGCTGAATCGACCGGCGGTTCGGTCTACAACATCAACACCGTGCGTGCTGGCGAGCTCGACTTCGGCGTTGCCCAGTCCGACTGGCAGTTCCATGCCTTTAACGGCACCTCGCGCTTCGAGGACGCCGGTGCGTTCGAGGGGCTGCGCGCAGTTTTCTCGGTGCACCCCGAGCCGTTCACCCTGCTCGCCCGCCCCGACAGCGGCATCGAGAGCTTTGAGGACATCAAAGGCAAGCGCGTAAACGTCGGCAACCCTGGCTCGGGTCAGCGCGCCACCATGGAAGTCGTGATGGACGCGTTCGGCATTGGCATGGACGACCTCGCCCTCGCCACCGAGCTGAAAGGCGCTGAGATGGCCCAAGCGCTCTGCGACGGCCGCATCGACGCGATGATCTACACCGTCGGCCACCCCGCCGCCGCGATCCAGGAAGCCGTCAACTCCTGCGATGTGAACCTCGTCGATGTGACGGGCGACGCCATCGACAAGCTGGTGGACGAAAACTCCTACTACCGCGTCGCGACGATCCCGGGCGGCATGTACGCCGGCAACGATGAAGACACGACCACGTTCGGTGTGGGCGCCACCTTCATCACCTCCGCCGACGTCGACGACGAGATTGTCTACCAGACGGTGAAGGCTGTGTTCGACAACTTCGACCAGTTCAAGGACCTGCACCCCGCGTTCGGCGTGCTCCAGGAAGATCAAATGATCTCCGACGGGCTGTCCGCACCGATCCACCCGGGTGCTGAGCGCTACTACAAAGAGCGCGGCTGGATGTAATCGACAGCGCCAACGCGCTGACGCTGAAGCGTCGCCCCTCGCGGGCGGCGCTTTTTTGTTGGGGCTACCGCTCTCGCGGCGCACACGATAGACAGCCGCCGACAGGGACGAGGAGTGGGGCAATGTCGTTCACCGCCGACGCATGGGAGCGCAACGCAGCGCTCTACGAGACCATCCGGACCATGCCGTTCAACGAGGAGCTGGCGGCCGGAACGCTGAGCCGCCCGCGGTTCGAGCAGTACATCACCCAAGACGCTCACTATCTGATCGGCTTCGGCCGCGCGCTGGCTCTGGCGGCCACCAAGGCGCCCGAGCCCGATCTCATCGTCCAGTTTTGCGATGCGGCCAAGGAAGCCATCGTCGTGGAACGCTCGCTCCACGGCTCCTTCTTCGCTGACTGGGGTATCGACGCCGCGGCCTTCGAGGCGACGCCCGTGTCGCCCGGCGCACATCACTACATCTCGTTTTTGGTCGGGACCGCGTTCGCCGAACCCTACGAGGTGGTGCTTGCCTCCCTCCTTCCGTGTTTCTGGATTTATGGCGAGGTCGGCAAGGACATTGTGAAGCGCGCCGCCCCCAACAACCCGTACCAGGCGTGGATCGACACCTACGCCAGCGAGCATTTCGACCTTGCCGTGCGCACCATGATCGAGCTGACCGACAAGGCAGCAGCCTCCGCATCGCCCAAAACCATCGATGCGATGCACAGCGTCTACGCTACATCCACCGCACTGGAATTCCGCTTCTGGGACAGCGCTTACAAGCTGGAGCGCTGGTAACCTCAGCGCGGGCGAAAAGCCGTGCCGAGCCGCAGCTGCACAGGAAATTAGTCTTGTCCGCGTCCTAGGCGGGGTGAGACATCTTGTGCCTGCACCGCCAGTTTGCCACATCCACAGGGCGCGCCGACGAGGGAGGAGAGTCATGTCCAGCTTTGATGAGCGGGAAAATGCGTTTGAGACAAAGTTCGCCCACGACGAGGAGATGCTGTTCAAGGCGGTGTCCCGCCGCAACCGCATGGTCGGAATGTGGGCCGCTGAGCTGTTGGGCAAGGACGATCCGGAAGGCTACGCCCGCGAGGTGATGCAGTCCGACTTTGAGGAGGCCGGGCACGACGTCGTGGTGCGAAAGCTGACCGCTGACCTTGGCGCGCTGGCCGACGAGGCCACCGTCCGTGCCAAAATGGACGAGATGCTGTCCATGGCGAAGATACAGCTCGCCAAAGAGGGCTAGTCGCGCCGCGCTTTTATAGTGGAGGTCTAACGCGGGCGACTTTCAGGCGCTCGCGCTCCACCGGCAAGGAGGCGATCAGGCACCAAACCCGCCGGTCGCCAGATAACGCGCTTCCTCCGCTGTAGTCTCGCGGCCCAGAAGCGCATTGCGGTGCGGAAAGCGGCCAAACCGCCGGATGACATCGGCGTGCAGCAAAGCCCAGTAGTACGCATCCTGATCGCCGGCTTGCCGGTAAAGGTCGAGGCCGCGCTCCTGAGCGGCAAAGTCCTCTGTGTGCTGGTACGGCAGATACACAAAATTCTTGTACGGCATCGGGAACGCCTGGTCGTAACCGGCCGCAACCGCCGCGTCCGCAGCCGCAAGCGCTGCGTCATCAGTGTCGTACTGGACGGCTGACCCGCGGTGGATGTGCCGCGGGATCTGGTCGAGCAAAACGATTAGCGCAAAACTCCCCACCGCCGTCGCCTGCCATTCATCGCACCCGCCAGAGCACGCCCGCTCATACAAAGCGCTGAAGCCCGCACACTCCTCATCGAACGCAGGACCGCCGCCAAACCACTTGGCTGGCCCGGCCTCCATCCAGAATTTGGCGAGTTTCAGGGCATCAGGGTGTTCACTGCTTCGCATGCGGCCAGGCTTTGCTCAAAAAAGGGCTTCCCGGTTATCGGAAAGCGTGGAAACCTCCCCAAACTTAGGAGGCTGCCATGACGATCCAACACACCGATGAGCACGCGCCAGGCGCGGCCACAGCAGCCGACGACCTTGTCGCGTCCGTCGACACCGGCGCGCGCAATCCCGTCGGTTGGCAGCGCATCGTTGTGCCGGGCCTCGCCTTCATCTGGGCCACCTTTCAGATCTACGTCGCCTCGCCGCTTCCCTTCATCATCCAGGAACAGACCGGCATCCGGGCCGTCTTCAACAACACTGAAGTCCGGGCGATCCACCTCGCGTTCGCTCTCGCCCTTGCAGCGCTCGCCTTCCCGCTCATGGCCCGCTCTCCGCGTGACCGCGTTCCTTGGTACGACTGGATCCTGGCCGGCCTAGGCGCCGCAGTCTGCCTCTATCTCGTCATCGAGAAGGACGCCATCGCGCTCCGTCCCGGCCTGCCCACCACCGCGGACCTCATCGTCTCGACCACCGGCCTGCTCGTACTGGCTGTCGCGGTCTACCGGGCGCTCGGCCTACCGCTTCTCATCGTCTGCGGTGTTTTCCTCGCGTACGTCTTCTTCGGCTCGTCCGAGATTTTCCCTGATGAGATCCGATGGGCCGGCGCATCCTACAGCAAGGCCATGTGGCACTTCTGGATGCAGACCGAGGGCGTCTTTGGCGTGGCGCTC
>CAKZYH010000005.1 GCA_937884725.1 uncultured Paracoccaceae bacterium | reverse complement strand
GGCTGGGCCTGCGCGATGCCGAGGCCCACGAGCGCGGCTGCGCCCATGGCGCCCCAGAGGTAATAGACATTGTCGCGGTCGCCGGCGGCGTGGACGTCGTAGCTCGGGGAGCCGAGGCCGGTGACGAAGAGGGCGTCGTCGCCGAGGCGGGCCATAATTTTGGCGACAGCGTCGCGGCGGTCGAGGCGGGAGTCGCCAGTGTTGTCGGCGGCTACCATTGCTTTTCTCCCAGAAGGCGCTGGCCCATGAGGACGGCGATTTGCTGGTCGGCGTCGAAGGCCATGGTGATGGCTTGGGCGACGGTGGCGATGAGGTCGGTGGGGGTGTCGGCGCGCATGGTGGTGATGCCGATGGCGTTGAGGCTTGGTTCGGTCGCCTGGCCCATGGGGACCTGCCAGGGGTTAAACTCGGCCCATTCGCCGCGCATGGTGACGAGGAGCAGGAGCGGGATTTTCGCAAGGACGGGCAGCGACAGCATGTTGATGCAGTTGCCGACCCCTGAGGACTGCATGAGGACGACGCTGCGCTCACCGCCCAGCCAAGCGCCGCTCGCGATGGCGATGCCTTCCTCTTCGGTGGTGAGGACGTTGGCCGTTGCGCCCGGATCGCTCACGAAGCGGCTGATGAGGCCGGAGTGGCCGGCATCCGGCACATAGCAGGCGTGGCGCACGTTGCGGCGGGCGAGGAGGTCGTAGATCTCATCGGGCCAGTTGCGGGCCGCCGCCGTCGGGTCGTGGGTGGTGGGCGCGTCCATGGCGCGTGTCCTCGCTGTTCGGATTTTTCGCGAGCATGGGACACCCAGCGTCGCATGGCTATGGCCGATCCGTCGCCGGGACGCCGCCTTGCATTATGTGCCAGGGGCAAAGGCAGGAATAGGCCGCCCGGAGGATTTGATGTTTCCCAGTTTGGACGAGTACGGCGACATTCGCGACGCGGTGGCGAAGCTGTGCGGTGATTTTCCGGGCGAGTATTGGCGGGCGCTGGACCGCAAGATGGCCTATCCGACCGAGTTTGTGCGTGCGCTGACCGAGGCGGGTTGGCTCTCGGTGCTCATCCCCGAGGAGTATGGCGGGGTTGGACTGCCGCTGGGGGCGGCGGCGGCGATCCTGGAGGAGATGCAGCGGGCGGGCTGCAATGGCGGTGCGTGCCACGCGCAGATGTACACCATGGGCACGATCTTGCGGCATGGGTCGGAGGCGCAGAAGCGGCAGTACTTGCCGGGGATCGCGTCGGGCGAATTGCGGCTGCAGGCGTTTGGGGTAACTGAGCCCACCAGCGGGACCGATACCGGGGCGCTGAAGACGACGGCGGTGCGCGACGGCGACCATTTCGTCGTGAATGGGCAGAAGATTTGGACAAGCCGGGCTGAGCATTCGGATTTGATGCTGTTGCTGGCGCGGACTTCGCCTGTGGCTGAGGGCGGCAAGAAGACGGCGGGGCTGTCGGTGCTGATCGTCGATATGCGTGAGGCGAAGGGGAATGGGCTCACCATTCGGCCGATCCGCACGATGATGAACCATGCCACCACCGAGGTGTTTTTCGACAATTTGCGAGTGCCGGCGGAGAACCTCATTGGCGAGGAGGGCAAGGGGTTTCGCTATATTCTGACCGGGCTGAATGCGGAGCGGATTTTGATCGCTGCGGAGTGTGTGGGCGATGCGAAGTGGTTTTTGCAGAAGGCGGTTGGCTACGCGAATGAGCGTGAGGTGTTTGGCCGGGCGATTGGCAAGAACCAGGGCATCCAGTTTCCCATCGCGCAGGCCTACGCGAATATGCGGGCGGCCGAGCTGATGGTGCATCAGGCGATCAAGCTTTATGAGGCCGGCGAGAACCCTGGCGCTGAGGCGAATATGGCCAAGATGCTGGCGGCCGACGCCTCGGTGGAGGCGGGCAATGTGTGCATTCAGACCCACGGCGGGTTTGGCTTTGCCGAGGAGTATGACGTGGAGCGCAAGTTCCGCGAGACGCGGCTTTATCAGGTGGCGCCGATCTCCACGAACCTCATTTTGTCGTATCTGTCCGAGCATGTTCTCGGCTTGCCGCGGTCGTTCTGATGGGGGCGCTCGACGGGCTTTTGGTGATTGCGCTGGAGCAGGCTGTGGCGGCGCCGTTGTGCACGGTGCGGCTGGCGGACGGCGGGGCGCGGGTCATCAAGGTGGAGCGCGACGGCGGGGAGACGGCGCGCAACTATGATGCGGCGGTGAAGGGGACGTCGGCGTATTTTGCGTGGCTGAACCGGGGCAAGGAGAGTGCGGTTCTCAACCTGAAGGAGGCTGAGGATTTTGCGCTGTTCAAGCGGATGCTCGGGAAGGCCGATGTGCTGGTGCAGAACCTTGCGCCGGGCGCGATGGGGCGCATGGGGCTGAGCGATGAGGTGCTCGCAGAGGAGTTTCCGCGGCTGATTGCGGTGTCGATTGTGGGGTACGGGCAGGACACTGACTATAGCGCGATGCGCGCTTACGA
>CAKZYH010000004.1 GCA_937884725.1 uncultured Paracoccaceae bacterium | reverse complement strand
AATCGGCGGTCTTAATGACCTCCAGATTGTGCTCGATCACAACGACGGTGTTGCCTTGATCGACAAGGCGGTGGAGCACCTCCAAGAGCTTCGCCACGTCGTGGAAGTGGAGGCCCGTGGTGGGCTCATCGAGGATGTATAGCGTGCGGCCGGTGGCGCGTTTGGACAGCTCCTTGGCGAGCTTGATGCGCTGCGCCTCACCGCCCGACAACGTCGTCGCCTGCTGGCCGATGCGGATATAGCCAAGCCCCACCTCGTTCAGCGTCACGAGCTTGTCGCGCACGGCCGGAACGGCGGAGAAGAACTCGCAGCCATCCTCAACCGTCATGTCCAGAACGTCCGAGATGGACTTGCCCTTGAACTCGATCTCCAGCGTTTCGCGGTTGTAGCGCTTGCCCTTGCACACATCGCAGGTGACGTAGACGTCCGGCAAAAAGTGCATCTCGATCTTGATGACGCCGTCGCCCTGACAGGCTTCGCACCGCCCGCCCTTCACGTTGAACGAGAAGCGGCCGGGGCCATAGCCGCGGGCCTTCGCCTCCGGTAGCCCGGCGAACCACTCGCGGATCGGCGTGAAAGCTCCGGTGTAGGTGGCGGGGTTGGAGCGCGGCGTGCGGCCGATGGGCGACTGATCGATGTCGATGATCTTGTCGAGGTTTTCCAAGCCCTCGATGGCCTGGTGTGGCGAGGGCTGCTCGCGGTTCTTGTTGAGCTTGCGCGAGACGGCACGGAACAGCGTTTCGATGATCAGCGTCGACTTGCCCGATCCCGACACGCCGGTGACGGCGGTGAAGAGCCCCAAAGGCACCTCGGCGGACACATCGTGCAGATTGTTGCCCGACGCGCCGATCACCTTGATGGAGCGGCCCTTTTTCTTCGCCCGCCGTTTTTTGGGCAGCGGGATCATCATGTCGCCCGACAGGTAGCGCCCGGTGAGCGACTTGGGGTTGGCCAGGATCTGGCTCGGCGTGCCCTTGGCGACAATCTCGCCGCCATGAACGCCAGCGCCTGGCCCCACATCGATCACATAGTCGGCCGCGAGCACCGCATCCTCGTCGTGCTCCACCACGATGACGGTGTTGCCCAGATCGCGCAGCCGCTTCAGCGTCTCGATGAGGCGGGCGTTGTCGCGCTGGTGGAGGCCAATGGACGGCTCGTCGAGCACATAAAGCACGCCGGTGAGGCCTGAGCCGATTTGGCTGGCGAGGCGGATGCGCTGGCTTTCCCCGCCCGACAGCGTGCGCGAGCCGCGCGACAGCTGCAGGTAGTCGAGCCCCACATCCACCAGGAACCGCAGCCGGTCCTGGATTTCCTTCAGGATCGCCTTGGCGATGGCGTTTTGCTGATCCGTGAGGTGGTTGGGCAGGTCGTTGAACCACGGCGCCGCGTCGCGGATCGATAGCGCGGTCACCTCGCCGATGTGCATGCCGGCGATTTTGACCGCCAGCGCCTCAGGTTTCAGCCGGTAGCCGTTGCACGCTTCGCACGGCGCATCGGATTGGTACTTCGACAGTTCATCGCGCACCCACTGGCTGTCGGTCTCGCCCCAGCGCCGCTCGATGTTGGTGATCACGCCCTCAAACGTCTTCTTGGTTTTGTAGGAGCGCAGGCCGTCGTCGTAGGTGAACTCGATTTTTTCCCGGCCCGAGCCGTAGAGGATGACCTCGCGCACTTTCTCCGGCAGCTCGCGCCAGGGGGTCGCCATGTCGGCGCCGTAGTGGGCGGTAATCGCCTGCAGGGTCTGCGTGTAATAGGGGCTGGTGTTGCCTGTGCGCGCCCATGGCAGCACCGCGCCTTGGTTCAGCGTCAGCAGCGCATCGGGCACCACCAGATCGGCCTCGAACCGCAACGTTGTCCCGAGGCCATCGCACACCGGACAAGCACCCGTCGGCGCGTTGAACGAGAACAACCGCGGCTCGATCTCGGCAATGGTGAAGCCGGACACCGGGCACGCGAATTTCTCAGAAAAAATCAGGCGCTTGGGCTCGTCGCCCTCTTTCTCGTCGGCGAACTCGGCAACGGCGATGCCGTCGGCGAGGCGCAGCGCCGTCTCGATGGAATCGGCAAGGCGGGTCGCAAGGTCGGGACGGACCGCGACCCGGTCCACCACCACATCGATGTCGTGCTTGAACTTTTTGTCGAGCGTCGGCGCGTCTTCGATCTCGTAGAACGTGCCGTTGATCTTCACCCGCTGAAAACCGCGCTTTTGCAGCTCGGCCAGATCCTTTTTGAACTCGCCCTTCCGGCCCCGCACGATGGGCGCCATCAGATAAAGCCGCGTCTTCTCCGGCAGCGCCAGAACGCGGTCCACCATCTGGCTCACCGTTTGGCTCTCGATGGGAAGACCGGTGGCGGGCGAGTACGGCACACCGATCCGCGCCCACAGGAGGCGCATATAGTCGTAGATCTCGGTGACGGTGCCGACGGTGGAGCGCGGGTTCCGGCTGGTGGTCTTTTGCTCGATGGAGATGGCGGGCGACAGGCCGTCGATCTGATCGACGTCCGGCTTTTGCATCATCTCCAAAAACTGCCGTGCGTAGGCGGACAGGCTCTCCACGTAGCGGCGCTGGCCCTCGGCGTAGATGGTGTCGAACGCGAGCGAGGATTTGCCCGAGCCCGACAGGCCGGTGAACACAATCAGGCTGTCGCGCGGTAACGACAGCGAGACGTTCTTCAAGTTGTGCTCGCGCGCCCCCGTGACCACGAGCTGACGGTCGGCGCTGGAGGGGCGCTTGGCCATGGCAAAGTCCTCTGGGTGCAGGTCGCTAACTGTGCCGTCACCCGCGTGCGGTCAATGCATGGCCGCCCTCGCCGCGGCCCCGTGACGCCGGGCTGTGGACACTCGCCAAGCACGGGGAAAAAACGGCACACAATCGGTGACGGAGCGAGGGGGCGCCGTTAGGTTGCGGCTCTCTGAACTGGAGGCGGCTCAATGGCAGGCAGCGTCAACAAAGTGATCCTGATCGGCAACCTGGGCCGTGACCCCGAAATCCGCCGGACCCAGGACGGCCGGCCCATCGCGAACCTGGCGCTGGCGACGTCCGAAACCTGGCGCGACAGGAACACCGGCGAGCGGCGGGAGAAGACCGAATGGCACCGGGTTGTGGTGTTCTCAGAAGGCCTGTGCCGGGTCGTCGAGCAGTACATGAAGAAGGGCACGAAGCTCTACGTCGAAGGCCAGCTCCAAACCCGGGAGTGGGAGGATCAGCAGGGCCAGAAACGCTACACAACCGAGGTCGCTATTCAGAACTACGGCGGCACCATCGAGATGCTGTCCGGCCGCGGTGAAGGTGGCGGGGGAGGAGGCGGCGGCTACGGTGGTGGCAGCGGCGGCGGAGGCTATGGCGGCCCGAGCGGTGGCGGTGGTGGCACAAGCGGTGGCAACCGCCCTGCCCCGGCGGACGATTTCGACGACGACATTCCGTTCTGATGCTGCGCCTCGTTGAGGCCATCTCCGAGCCCGGCAGCGCGGCAAAACCCAACGAAGACGGCTACGGCACCGCCGGCCGCTTCGCCTGGATTATCGATGGCGCCACCGGCCTCGCCGCCGCCCCCCTGCTCGATGCCCCCAGCGACGCCGCCTGGCTGACAGCGCGCATCGACGCCGCCTTCCAGGACCTCTCCGCTACGCACACTGACCCGTCGGTTATGATGCGCGCGGCCGCAGATTGCGTCAGTGCGGAGTTCGCCAGCCAATGTCTGCGCGCCCCCGAGGAGCGCTACGAGATCCCCACCGCGGCCGTCCTCCTCGCCCACTTCGGCACCGTTGTGACCATCTGCGATGTGGGCGACTGCGGGCTTTACATTGATGCTGGCCCCCGCATCATCCGCTTCGGCGGCACCGCGACCGGCAAAGCGCTGGAGCAGCGCAACGCCAGCCAGTACATGGCGAGCGGCAAGGGCCGAACCCCGGAAGTGATGGCGTTCCTGCGCAACGTTCGGAACCTTGCCAACACGCCAAAGGGCTACGCGATCTTCGCTCCCGGCGCCGACTGGACCGACCGCGCGCGGGTCCATGTGCACCGCTCATCCGCCGGAACGGCCTTGTTCATGACTGACGGGTTTGAGGCCGCCGAAGAAGACTATGGCCTCTACGACCGTGCCGGCCTGATGGCGGCGGCCAAGGCGGATATCTCGGTCCCGATCAAGGCTGTGCGCGAGGCTGAGGCCGCTGATCCGGACTGCACGCGCTATCCCCGGTTCAAGCCCTCCGACGATGCGACAGCAATGGTTGTGCAATACGGGGCATAACCGGGTCCCACCGCCCAGATTGCCTCGCATTCAGAGGCTGAATCCCCTACTTCAAGGGGGTTGAGGAGGCCCCCTTTTGAGCGACGAATCCAACACTGGCGACAACGGCGACACCCCTGAGCGCGGCAGCCCGGGCGGCACTGGGATTTCAGCGGTTTCCATCCGCACCGAGATGGAGAAATCCTTCCTCGGCTACGCGATGTCGGTCATCGTCAGCCGCGCGCTGCCTGACGCGCGCGACGGCCTCAAGCCGGTGCATCGGCGCATCCTCTACACGATGCACGAGAACTCGTATTTCTGGAATCGCGCCTACAAGAAGTCGTCCCGCGTGGTCGGCGACGTCATGGGTAAATATCACCCGCACGGCGACAGCGCGATTTATGATGCGCTCGTGCGTATGGCTCAGCCGTTTTCGCTGCGCGTGATGCTGGTGGACGGCCAGGGCAACTTCGGCTCTGTCGACGGCGATGCCCCCGCCGCCATGCGCTACACCGAGGTGCGCCTCCAAAAGGTCACCGACGCGCTGCTGCAGGACATCGACAAAGACACCGTCGATTTTCAGGATAACTATGACGGCTCCGAGCGTGAGCCCGTGGTCCTGCCCGCCCGCTTCCCCAACCTTTTGGTCAACGGCGCGGGCGGCATTGCGGTCGGCATGGCGACCAACATCCCGCCGCACAATCTGGGCGAGATCGTCGATGCCACCATCGCGTTGATCGACGACCCAGCGCTCACCATCACCGACCTCAACGAGATCGTGCCGGGTCCGGACTTTCCCACCGGCGGCATCATCCTGGGCCGATCGGGCATCCGCTCGTGCTATGAGGTAGGCCGGGGCAGCATTTTGATGCGCGCGAAAGTGCGCGTGGAGCCCATGGCGCGCGAGCGCGAGGCGCTGATCGTCGACGAAATCCCCTACCAGGTGAACAAAGCGGCACTGGTGGAGAAAATTGCCGAGCTTGTCCGCGATAAGCGTGTGGAAGGCATCTCCGACCTACGCGACGAGTCTGACCGCGACGGCATGCGCGTCGTCATCGAGCTGAAGCGCGACGCCAACTCGGACGTGGTGCTCAACCAGCTCTATCGTTTTTCGCCACTGCAAACCTCGTTTGGCGCCAACATGGTGGCGCTGAACGGCGGCCGGCCCGAGCAGCTGAACCTCAAAGACCTTCTGAGCGCCTTCATTGCGTTCCGCGAAGAGGTCATCGCGCGGCGCACCAAATACCTGCTCGCTAAAGCGCGCGACCGGGCGCACGTTCTGGTGGGTCTGGCGGTCGCGGTCGCCAACATCGACGAGGTGATCCGCCTCATTCGTGCCGCGCCAAACCCCGGCGCCGCGCGCGAACAGCTCATGGAACGCGACTGGGCCGCGCAAGAGATGGCGCCGCTGATCGCGCTCATCGACGATCCGCGCCACCGCCTGTCGGAGGACGGCACCATCCGCCTCTCCGAAGAGCAGGCGCGGGCGATCCTGGCGCTGCAACTCTCCCGCCTCACCGCGCTTGGCCGGGATGAAATTGGCGACGAACTCAAAACGCTCGCCGACGAGATTGCCGACTATCTCGACATCCTGCGCAGCCGGGTCCGCGTGCAGCAGATTATCAAGGACGAACTGATTGCGGTGCGCGACGAGTTCGCAACGCCCCGCAAGACCGAGATCGCCGAGGGCGGCCCTGACCTCGAAGACGAGGATTTCATCAACCGCGAAGACATGGTCGTCACCGTGTCCCACGCCGGCTACATCAAGCGCGTTCCGCTCGACACCTACCGGGCGCAGCGCCGCGGCGGCAAAGGCCGCGCCGGCACATCACTGCGCGACGAGGATTTCGTCACCCGTTTGTTCGTCGCCAACACGCACACGCCGGTGCTCTTCTTCTCCTCGCGCGGCATGGTCTACAAACAGAAGGTGTGGCGGCTGCCCATCGGTGGCCCGCAGTCCCGCGGCAAGGCGCTCGTCAACATTTTGCCGCTGCAGGACGGTGAGCGCATCACCTCAATCCTGCCGCTGGTGGAGGACGAGGAGAGCTGGGGCGACTTTGACGTCATGTTCGCCACCGATTTTGGCAACGTGCGGCGCAACAAGCTGTCGGACTTCACCAACGTGAACCGCGCCGGCAAAATCGCCATGAAGCTCGATGAGGGCGACGGGATTGTCGGCGTTCACATCGCAACCCCGCAGGACGACGTGCTTCTGACCACCGCTAAGGGCCAAGCGATCCGGTTTGCTGTCTCGTCGCTGCGCGTCTTCGCGGGCCGCACATCGACAGGCGTGCGCGGCATCTCGCTGGGCAAAGGCGACCGGGTCATCTCCATGGCCGTGCTTCGCCATTTTGAGACCAACCCGGACGAAAGATCCGAGTATCTGCGCCGCCGCCGTGCCATTGCGGGCGAGGTGGGCGCCGGCGATGCCGATGAAAGCACGACGCCCGTCCAGCTCGACCAAGAGCGCTACGCCGAAATGAGCGCAGCTGAACAGCACATCATCACCATCTCCGCGAACGGCTACGGCAAACGCACGTCAGCGTTCGGCTTCCGCGTCACCGCGCGCGGCGGCAAGGGCGTGACGGCGATGGTGGTGAATGATCGCAACGGGGATCTGGTCGCATCGATGCCGGTGGACGAAACCGATCAGCTCATGCTGGTGACCAATAAAGGCCAGCTCATCCGCATTCCGGTGGACGGTGTGCGGGTCGCCGGCCGCGCCACACAGGGTGTGATCGTGTTCAACACGGCCGACGATGAAAACGTTGTCTCAGTGGAGCGTGTGTCCGAAGAAGATGACGATCCGGTGGTTGAGGAATAACAGCTACACGCAAGCGTGAGGCGTTAAGCCTTAATTGCGGACGCGGGTGAGGGTGGTCACACCGTTGTCTATGTCATCGGAGGCCAACGTATCGAACGCAGCGTCAAAACGGTCCTGCTCCACGCAATCGACGGAGCAAACGATCTTTTCCATAACGGGTAGACGATCGCTCTTCTGAGCGACGGGACCAATGGCTACGGCACTCAGGGCGATTCCACCGACAGCAGCTGCACCGAGAACGGTCGCGACCGCGGAGCTGTGAAGCTTAATCATGGTGGCACCTCGCTTTTTCCACACCTTTCATGTGGGTGGCCGTTGCTCATACGCAACACCCAGTGAACATGCAATGACGAATTCGTCATTTTTCGTTAACTGGGCGTTGAGTTTTTCAATTGGCTAAGATCTCAGCCGACCGCACCAACGACGTCTGCTGCGCGTCAAAATCGTCTGTCTTTGTCGTGACATAACGGACCTGACCGGTGATCGGCTCGCCCGATTTCCAGGCTAAGCACTCCGATGTGAGGTTCGGCCAAGCCTGCCCTTCACACAGCTGATCTGCCGCCATTGCAAACCTGTCAGTCTTTTGCGCCACGTCTGCGGTCCGAACGCCGCCCATGGTGGCGGTTGCAAAAAGACCCACCGCCGCGATCGTCGCAATCACCGGTGTGAAGATCTGAATGGTACGCATTGTAATGGCTCCAGGCGCTTTTTGTTTACCGTTGGCTGACATTTGGACGCGAACCCACGACGCCACAGTGATTCGCATCACACTCTGCGCTTTTCGGGGAAATCGAAATGAGAACAATGTGGCAACACCCTAGAACCTCAAAAGTTGGCTAAACGTGAACATAAAAATTCAAATCAATTGCGGCGGCGAAAAAACCATCCACATTTGATTCGTACCTACGGTCCGTTATGAGCGGCGGATGACTATCGCCTTCTATCCAGGATCGTTCGATCCCCCGACCCTCGGCCATTTGGACATGATGCTACGCGGCTTGCGCCTCGCTGACCGCCTCGTCGTCGGGATCGGCATCCACCCCGGCAAAACGCCCTGGTTCACCGCCGCCGAACGTGAAGAGATGCTGCGCGGCGCCATCGCCGATGCCGCCCCGGGCAGCGCTGCACGCGTCGATGTCACCACATTTGACGGCCTTGTGACCGCCGCGGCCGCAGACGCCGGCGCCACGCTTCTGTTGCGCGGCCTGCGCGACGCCACCGACTTTGACTACGAGATGCAAATGGCTGGCATGAACGGCGCCATGGCCCCGTCCATCGACACGGTTTTCCTGCCCGCCTCCCCCGCCGTGCGCGCAATCACTGCCACGTTAGTGCGTCAGATCGCCAAAATGGGTGGCCCCACCCATCACTTCGTGCCAGGCAATGTGGCAGAGCGGCTTCACACAAAAACCCTTTGAAGCTGTCAAACCGTGAGCCCGCGTCCGCATTGTTCGCGGCCGCCTGGCCCCAGGGAGTACCCATGCTAAAACGTCTTCTCGCGGCGGCTGCGATCTCAGTCGTCAGCACCGCCCACGCCGCCGCCCAGGATCCGGAAAACACGCTGGTCCTGGAACTGAAGGACGGCAACGTCATCATCGAGCTTCTGCCCGACGTCGCGCCCGGCCACGTGGAGCGCATCAAGCGCCTGGCCCGCGAAGGCTTTTATGACGGCGTGCCGTTCCACCGCGTGATCCCGGGCTTCATGGCCCAAACCGGCGATCCCACCGGCACCGGCACCGGCAGCTCTAGCTATCCGGACCTGCAGGCCGAGTTTAACAACATGCGCCACACCCGCGGTGTCGTCTCCATGGCCCGCGCGCAAAACCCGAACTCGGCGAACTCTCAGTTCTTCATCGTGTTCGACGACGCCACCTTCCTGGACGGCCAGTACACCGCGTTCGGCCGCGTCATCGACGGCATGGAGCATGTGGACGCCGTGAAGCCGGGCGCCGGCCAGAACGGCATGGTGCGCGATCCCGACACCATCATTTCAGCGCGCATTTCCGCCGACAGCTAGCCGGTTCGCGATGGCAGCGGGCGACCGCCTCGATGACTATCACTACGACTTGCCGGACGGTGCCATCGCGCTCCGCCCGGCAAACCCCAGAGACAGCGCCCGCCTGCTCTGCGCCACCGGCGGCGCGCTCTCCGACCACACGGTGGCAGACCTTCCCAGCATCTTGCGCCCCGGCGACCGCCTCGTCGTGAACGACAGCAAGGTTGTTCCGGCGCGGCTCGTCGGCACGCGTGAGCGCGGCGCGGCGGTGGCCGGCGTCGAACTTCTCCTCCTTGCCGAGCTGTCGCCGAACCGCTGGAGCGCGTTTGCCAAGCCCGCGAAGAAAATGCAGCCCGGCGATCGGCTGCGCTTTGGCGATGTGGAGGCCGAAGTTGAGGAGCGCGACGGCGCGGTCATCACGGCGCGGTTCCTCCAAAACCCGCTCACCGCCGGCGCGATGCCGCTCCCTCCTTATATTGCCGCGCAGCGCGAGCCCGACGCGCAGGATTTTTCCGACTACCAAACCGTCTACGCTGACCCCGCCGGCTCCGTCGCCGCGCCTACGGCCGGGCTCCACTTCACCGAGGTGCTGCTCACAAAACTCGCCGACATGGGCGTCGCCACCACGCGCGTCACGCTGCACGTGGGCGCCGGCACATTCCTGCCCGTCAAAGACGATATCGACAGCCACGTCATGCACGCCGAATGGGGCAGCGTGAGCGGCGCGGCGGCGGCGGAGATGATCGCCACGAAGAACAATGGCGGCCGCCTGGTGGCGGTGGGCACCACAGCGCTTCGGCTCATGGAAACGGCAGCCCGCAGCGGCACAATCGCCCCGTTCACCGGCGACACGACGCTATTCATCCGGCCGGGCTTCACCTTTCACGCCGCCGACCTTCTCCTCACCAACTTCCACCTGCCGCGCTCCACGCTCCTCATGCTGGTGGCGGCCTTCACAGGCTATGAGCGCATGCGCGCCATCTACGACCACGCGCTCAAAGGCGGCTACCGGTTCTACTCCTACGGCGACGCCTCCCTTCTGGAACGCGCCCGGTGAGTTTTGAGCTTCTGGCCACCGACGGTGCGGCGCGACGCGGCCGGCTCACCACGCCCCACGGCACGGTCGAGACGCCAACCTTCATGCCCGTCGGCACACAGGCGAGCGTGAAGGCGATGCAAATGCGCGATGTCGCCGCCACCGGCGCCGAGGTCGTGCTTGGCAACACCTATCACCTCATGCTGCGCCCCGGCGCCGAGCGCGTCGCCCGGTTCGGCGGTCTGCATGCGTTCAGCGGCTGGAACAAAACCATCCTCACCGACTCCGGCGGCTTCCAAGTGATGTCCCTCGCCTCGCTGCGCAAAATCGACGACGACGGCGTCACCTTCGCCTCCCACGTGGACGGCTCAAAGCATCGCCTCACCCCCGAAAGCGCAGTCGACATCCAGCTAAAGCTCGGCAGCGACATTCAAATGCAGCTCGATGAATGCGTCGCCCTACCCGCCTCTCCCGAGGCCGTGGCGCGCTCTGTCACGCTGAGCCTCGCCTGGGCAGCCCGCGCGCGCGATGCGTTCACCGCCACAGCACCGGCCGGACGGCTGCAATTTGGCATCGTCCAAGGCGGCACAGACGCGGCCGAGCGCGCCCGCTCAGCGGCCGGCCTCATCGACATCGGCTTTGATGGCTACGCCGTGGGCGGCCTTGCCGTCGGCGAACCGCAGGCAGAGATGTTCGCCACCCTCGACCACACCGTGCCTCACCTGCCGGCCGACGCGCCCCATTATCTGATGGGCGTCGGCACCCCGGCCGATCTCATCGGCGCGGTGGCGCGCGGCATCGACATGTTCGATTGCGTGATGCCAAGCCGCGCCGGACGGCACGGCACCGCCTACACCGCACAGGGCAGGTTGAACCTCAAAAACGCGAAATGGGCCGACGACCTTGAGCCGCTCGACCCCACCAGCGACTGCCCCGCCGCGCGCGACTACAGCAAAGCCTACCTCCACCACCTGGTGCGCGTCGGCGAACCGCTCGCCGCAACGCTCCTCACCTGGGCCAACATCGACTACTACCAGCGCCTGATGCGCACGCTCCGCGACGCCATCGCCGCCGGCACTTTCACCGCCATCGCTGCCGAACTCTCCGCCACCTGGCCCCCCACGCCGGCCGCCGAGCCCGCATAGGCGACCCGCCAGCCGCACCGCCCCCGGAGGTTCGGCGAAGACCGGCAATAAACAGCTATTCAGACTAGAACAAAACAAAAACATCGGCTATGCAACTGCCCATGTCTCGACGCCGATTGCCCCACGTGGACGTCCCCACCGTCATGGATCGCCTGCGCATTTGCCGCGATGCCATGGTGGACCTGTCCGCCGGCTCCGCCCCCCGCTCCATGCGCAAAGCGGTCGCCGATCAAATGATCCGCAACATCGACGAGGTCGCCTGGATCCTCACCGGCGACCGCGAGGCGTTCGTCGCCAAGGGCCACGCCGCGCTTGGCCACCGCGACCGGGACCCAGAGCCGCGCTAGGCCCCTCTTGTGCGCGCGATTCTGTCCGCCACGATGCTCTCAAACAGATGGGTCGCGGAAGGAACGGGAAGGCGTCATGACGGAGCTGTCGGTCAACCTCAACGTGGCGGCGCTGTTGCGCAACCGGCGCGAGCACCCTTGGCCAAGTGTCGTCGGCCTTGGCCGGATCGCGCTTGCCGCCGGCGCAGTTGGCCTCACCGTCCACCCCCGCCCCGACGAGCGCCACACCCGCCCCGGCGATGTCCGAGATCTGCGCGCGCTCATCGACACCGAGTTTCCGGGCCGCGAACTCAACGTCGAGGGTTTTCCTGAAGAGCGCTTCTTGGCGCTCGCCAAGGAAGTGCGCGCCGAACAGGTGACCCTCGTCCCCGATGATCCGGCCCAGGCGACCAGCGACCACGGTTGGGATTTCAAAGCCCAGGGTGAGTATCTCTCCGGTGTCGTCGCAGCGCTGAAGCGCGACGGCCACCGCGTCGCCCTGTTCGCCGACGCTGACGCTGACCAAATGGCCGCCGCCGCAGCCACAGGAACCGACCGGGTCGAACTCTACACCGGCCCCTACGGCAGCGCCTATGAGCCAGGCCCCACCCTCGACCGGGAGCTTGCCGCGCTCGCAGCCACCGCCGAGGCCGCGAAAGCCCGCGGTCTCGACCTCAACGCGGGCCATGACCTCACCGTGCCGGGCGTGGAGCGCCTCGTCGCCAAAATTCCGTCCATTGCCGAGGTCTCCATCGGCCACGCCCTGTTCTGCGACGCCCTCACCTACGGCATGGACGAGACCGTGCGCCGATACCTCGCAGCGTGCCGGGGCGCGTAACGCCCCCTCAGTCGAGCCGCAACACCCCATCCACCCCGTTGACGGTGGGGTAGCTGCTCGTCACCGCCCCATCGTGGCCCGGAATGACGAGCGAGGGATGGTCAGCGAGCGTCGGCAGCTTGCGCAGCCCCTCCATCGTCTCTTCCAGGTTGTGGACGATGTGGAACGGCCGCGCCTCGACAATATTGGCCGTGAAGTGCGCAGCGTCCGACGCCAGCACCATCATCCCTCTGCGCGTCGGCACCCGCACCACCTGTAGGCCTTTGGAGTGGCCGCCGATCTTGTGCACCGTCACCCCCGGCGCCACCTCGCTGTCGCCGTCATGAAAGGCGACCCGCCCCTCAAACACGCGGCGCACCATCGCCACCACATCCTCGGCCTCAAAGGGCTGACGGATCGCGGGGTGACACATGCAGCGGCCTGTCGCGTACGCCATCTCCTCGTCCTGGAGGTGGTAGGTCGCGGCCGGGAACATCTCGCGGTTGCCGATGTGGTCGTAGTGCATGTGGCTCACGATCACGTCAGGCACGGTCGCGGCGTCGACCCCAATCACCGCGAGGCCATCGCGCGGCGACATCAAAAACTCGCGGCCACGCTGCTCCGCCATCGCTTCATCGAAGCCGGTGTCGACAACAATCGTGCGGCCGTTACCCACGATGGCCCAAACGAAATAGTCCATCGGCATCGGCCCATCATGGGGATCGCCATTCAGGAATGTTTGGGCGCGCGTGTTGCCGGGCTTTGTGGCGTAGCGCAGCGCGTAAACCGCGTAAGGATCAGTCACGGCTCGCCCTCAGCGAGACGTTCAGATCGGCTTCGGTAAGCTTGGCAATCTCGGTGAAATCGCTATCCGGCCCATAGGTCGCCAGCGCGCGGTCCCACATGGCCTTCACCGCGCGGCAGG
>CAKZYH010000003.1 GCA_937884725.1 uncultured Paracoccaceae bacterium | reverse complement strand
CTGGCTCGGTTTGCGAGCCCGCGCTCCCCGCGCGAACGATTCCGTGAGTGCGCCGGCCGTCATGCTGACCGCGGCCACGCTTCGCCGTGGATGTGGTCACCAACGCCACGAACCGGGTCACCGGGTATTCTTGCGGACGCGCCGCAGCCCCCTCCCACGCAAACAGCGCATGGCTTTGCGGGCAACACACAGCTACTGTCAAAGACCAAGAGCCGCTCTGACCTTTACGAGGACAACGGCCGCCCCGGAGCCCGGCCATGACCGCCCTGCCGAAGACCACCTCCCGCCCAGTTCGTGGGCGCCAGTCCCGCCCTCGCTAACGCCATGGTGCGCTCGCTCACCATGCTCGCGCTCTGCCAAGTCGGCGCCCTTTCGCTATGGTTTTCCGCAGCCGCCATTGTTCCCTCCCTCGCCGCCGGTTTCGCAATCCCACCCGATCAGCTCGCAGGCCTCACCACCGCCACACAGCTGGGCTTCGTCCTCGGCGCGCTCGCCTCCGCCGCCATCGGCCTCCCGGACCGCTACGACCCTCGCACTGTGTTCGCAATGTCAGCGCTGGTCGCTGCCGTCGCAAACACAGCACTTCTCCTCGCCCCGCCCGACAGCGTGGCCGCCATCACCTCGCGCGCAGTCATCGGCGCGGCGCTTGCCGGCTGCTACCCGCCCGGCATGAAGATCGCCGTCGGGTGGAGCATCGCCCACCGCAGCCTCATCGTCAGCCTGTTGGTCGCAGCCCTCACCATGGGGACCGCCGCCCCCCACCTCCTGGCGCTCATCGGCGGTGCAGACTGGCGCCCGGTCGTCATCGCCACGTCCTTGGTCGGCGCCCTCTCCGCCCTCGGCATCTTTGCCGTCTCGCTAGGCCCCCACCACAAGTCAGCCGACCGCTTCAACCCCGGCGCCATCCTGTACGCCTGGCGCAATCGCGCGGTCCGCGCCGCCTATTTTGGCTACTTCGGCCACATGTGGGAGCTTTATGGCTACTGGGCGTGGGTCGCCACATTCGCCGCCATCGCCGCCACCAACGCCGGCCATGCCGACCCCGTGCGCTTCGGCTCGCTCATCGCCTTCATAGCCATCACCCTCGGCGCCCTCGCCTGCATTCCGGCCGGATGGCTTGCCGTCAGCCGCGGCAAGGCCCCGGTCGCCCGCGCCGTCCTTCTCGCCAGCGGGTCGAGCGCCATCCTCGCCGGCCTCACCTTCCCAGCGCCACTCGCCGTCTTCGCCGCCGTCCTCATCCTGTGGGGCATCGTCGTGATCCCCGATTCGGCCCAGTTCTCCGCCCTCGTTGCCGATGCCGCACCGCCCGAGATGGCCGGCAGCCTGCTCACGCTCCAAAACGCCATCGGATTTGCCGTCAGCGCCGTCACCGTGCAGCTCGTTCCACACATCGCCGCCCACGCCGGCTGGCCTGTGGCTATGGCGATACTTGCCATCGGACCCGCTGCTGGCGCACTCCTGGTGGGCGGCAGCACCGCACGCCCCAGCTGAGCCCACCCGTTTGCCAAGGAGCCATCGCCCGTGACCATCGAGCCGTTTGAGCCCAACATCACGCCCCAGCTTGATGTGGACCAAGAGGGCCACGTGGCCATCGCAACGCTCAACAACCCCGCGCGCCGCAACGCCATCTCGGTCGGCATGTGGCGCGAAATCCAATCCTTCGCCGTCGAAGTCAGCGCCGACCCCGATATCCGCGCCGTCCTTATCCGCGGCGCAGGGGGTGTCTTCTCCGCTGGTGCAGATATCTCCGGCTTCGAGACCGCCCGCTCAAGCAGCGAAACCGCCCGCTTTTACGACGATCAGCTGGAACTCGCCTGCGCCGCCGTCGAAGCAATCCGCCAGCCCACCGTCGCCGTCCTCGAAGGCCCGGTCGTGGGCGCCGGCGCAGCGCTCGCCGCCAGCTGCGATCTGCGCGTCGCCTCCGACGATGTCTTTTTCATGGTCCCCGCTGCACGCCTCGGCCTCGGCTACGACCCGCGCGGCGTCGCGCGCCTCATCAAGACGTTCGGTGTCGCCACCACCCGCTGGCTCCTCCTCACCGCCGGCCGCCTGCCGGTCCAGCGGGGCTTTGCCATGGGCGCCATCCACGAGATCTATGACGAGGAGGAGATGGAAGAAAATCTCGTCCGCCTCGTGGAGCGCCTGGTCGAAAACGCCCCGCTCACCCTCGCCGCCGCCAAGGTCGCCATCCGCGCCCTAGCCGACGGCGCTGAGCCAACCCTTTTGGAAGAGGCCTGGCGGCTCGTCGAAGCCGCGGACGCCAGCGAAGACTATGAAGAGGGCCGCGAGGCCTTCGCCGAAAAGCGCGCGCCGGAATTTCAGGGCCGTTAGCGGCCTGTGACACCCCTCGATCCCTACGGCGCGTTCCTCTCCCGCAATCCTGGCGCGGCCGATCCCACAGTCGCGGTCAAAGACATGGTGGGCGTCGCAGGCCATCCCCAGGAAGCCGGCATCCCTGCCCGCAAGGGCCGCACCGCACCCGCCGACGCCGACGTCATCATCCTCCTGAAGCGTGCCGGCTACGAGATCGCCGGCGTCACAGTCACTGATGCCGCCGGCTTCGGCACCATGACCCCGTCGGTCGAAAACCCCCGCCACCCATCAACTGCAGCCGGCGGCTCATCCGGCGGCACAGCCGCAGCGGTCGCCGCCGGCCTCGCCACCATCGGCCTTGGCACCGACACCGGCGGCTCGGTGCGCATTCCTGCCGCCTATTGCGGCCTCTACGCGTTCCTCCCGAGCCGCGATGCGGTCAGCCAGGCCGGCATCCTTCCCATGGCGCCCACCTTCGACCGCGTCGGCCTCATGGCCCGCACCCTGCCCGACCTTCTGGCAGCCGCCGCCGCCCTCATCGGCCCAGCGCCCTCGCCGCCCCCATCCGCGCGCCTCAGGCTCTGGCAGGAAAGCCTTCAGGTCGCCACACCGGCCATCACCCAAGCGCTCGCCAGCGCCATCGGCCCCGCCCCAACCTGGCAACCACCCGCCCACTACGACGACTACGCCCTCGTCCACTCAGCCATCGTCTGCGCCGAGGCCTTCGACACCCACGCCGCAGACTTCCGCACCGCAGCGGCAGACTTCCCCGCCGATGCCCGAGTGGGCCTCAGGGTGGGTGCACAGCTCCAGCGAGCGGCCCGCCTCACGCCGTACAGACGCGCGCTCCCCGCCTGGGCCGACGCCATCACAAACAGCATCACCCCGGGCGATGTCATCGTATCGCCGACGCTGCCCGTCCCGCCGCAGCCGCGCTACGCCCGCAGCGCTATCCTTGAGGGCAGCCTCGTCCCCATCGTCAACGCGAACATCCGCCTCACCACGCTCGCCAACGTGGCGGGCCTGCCCGCGGTCATCATCCCCACCGACGGAGGATCGCTGCAATTCATGGGACCGCCAGGCTCAGACGGCCAGCTCCTCGCCTTCGTCGCCGAGTGGGCCGCAGCCCACACGCAGGCCTAAGCCGCCTTCCGCGCCGCCACATCGGGCAGCGCCACATCCACCACCACAACGTCGGCCCGCGGCACCCCGCGGAACGCGCCGTGGCCCACCTCGACGGCAAGGCTCACAACCCGCCCGCGGCTGGCCTTCAGCGCATCGCCCAGCGGCCCCGTGGCGCGGAACAACATGGCCTCAGCGCGCCCACCGCCCCGGTCGCGCACCGAAAGGCGGAGCGAATCCGCGCCCACAGGCTGGACCCGATCCAGCATCACCTGATCAAGCACAAAGACGGGCTTATCCCGCCCCGCTCCCCAAGGCCCAAACCCCGCGAGGACCCTCGCCAGAGGCTCATCAATCGCCCCCGCAGCAATCACCCCGTCCACACTCAGCGCAGCGTTCGCCTGCGCCGCGCTCACCTGATGCTGCAGCCGGCACGCCAAATCCGCGCGCAGCTCATCAATCCGCGCCGCCTCCACCGTCAGCCCCGCCGCCATCGGATGCCCGCCACCTTTTACGAGCAGCCCCTGTTCCACGCACGCCCGAACCGCCGCCCCAAGATCAACGCCCTTGATCGACCGGCCCGACCCCGTCGCGGTCTCCCCCTGCACAGCCAGCGCAAAGGCCGGCCGCCGGTGCTGCTCCTTCAGCCGCGACGCGACGAGCCCCACTACGCCAGGATGCCAGTCGCCGGCCACCACAATCACCGCCTCATCGGGATCGGCCTTCGCCTGCGCCTCAGCAAGCGCCTCCTGCTCCACCCGCCGCCGCTCGCGGTTCAGATCCTCGAGAGTTTGCGCAATGCGCACCGCCTCCGCCTCGTCCTCGGTGGTGAGAAGCCGCGCACCAAGCCCGGCATCGCCAATGCGCCCGCCCGCATTAATCCGCGGCCCCAGCACAAAGCCCAGATGATGCGCCGCCACAGGCCCACCGATCCGCGCCCCATCCGACAGCGCCGCAAGCCCCGGATTGGTCCGATGCGACAGCGCCGTCAGCCCACGCCGCACAAAGGCCCGGTTCAGCGCCGACAGCGGCACCACATCCGCCACCGTCCCCAGCGCAACACAATCGAGCAGCGACAGAAGGTTCAGCCCGCCTCCATCGCTTTGGCCGGCGCTTTCGCCCGCCCCATGGCCGCGCCGGCGCATCTCGCGCATCAGCCCAACCATGACCACGAACGTCACCCCCACCGCCGCGCAGTCGCCGAGCCCAGACAGATCATCGGCGCGGTTGGGGTTCACCACCGCCGCCGCCGGCGCGACAGCGTTCACCGGGTGGTGGTCGATCACCAGAACCTCAAGGCCGAGCGCATTCGCCCGCTCGACGGGTTCCACCGCCCCCGCCCCGCCGTAGAGCAGCAGCCCCCACGCACCCCCACCCGCCGCGATCGTCTCCATCAGCGCCACCGACGGGCCATAACCGTCGGTCACCCGGTCGGGCACCACAATTGTCGGCTCCACACCAAACGCTCGCAGCGTCCGCGCCGCGACCGCCGCCGACGTCGCCCCATCCACGTCATAGTCCGCAAACAGCGTGATGGCGCGCTTGGCCTCCACCGCATCGGCGAGCCTGCCCACCAGCTTGTCGCAGTCCACCAGCGTCGATGGATCGGGCAACAGCTCGCGGATGGTCGGCTCCATCTCCACCGCCGCGCTCGCCACCGTCACGCCGCGGCCCGCGAGCACCCGCGCCACGACTTCTGGCACGCAATAGCGCTGCGCCAGCGCCAACGCCGTCCGCTCCCCCTCCGCATCAAGACGAGGCGTCCAGCGCCGTTCAGTCACCGAACGAACGCCGTCAAAAGGATCGATGGATTGGGACACGGGACCACGCACGACAGAAAAGCTGAGCCAGTGTGCCCAACTCCAAAGCCTCGCGGTTAACGCATTCCTAATGTCCCCGATTTTGCCAATTCCCCGGTGCAAAGTGCTGTGGGGAAGTGCGAGCACAGATCAGCTTCGCGCCGCAAACCTTTCATGCCGCCCACCAGGCGACAGATCGCTCAGCGCTTGGCCCAGCAGCGACGCCAGGTGCGACTTCAGAAATTCGTCAGCAGCCGCAGCATCAGCCCCGGATCGCGCCATGAACAGCGCCAACGCGAAAATGAGATCGCGTTCCGGCAAGTAGCCCGCGGCGCTCCAGCCCACGCCCTGCCCCATATCCATCGCAACCACCTCCTTGGCAAAGCGTGTGTTCGCCAAAAAGACGCCAAACCCCAAGTAGACGGCGGTAAGATCGGTGAGGAACTCCTCTTCATCCGGCTCACACACCCGCTCAATCTCGGCCGTCGCGAGCAGGCAGTGGGCCAGCTCATGGGCGAGCGTCGCGATGAGCCGCACCGGCTCGTCCACCAGGGTCTTCTGGTAGGTGATCGTAAAACTCGCCTCATCGGCCGACGCAGTGCCCAACACCCCGCGCTCGCGCACGACCGGTATAGGCGAACCATCGCGCGCGCTGGTCTGGCCATCGTCATCAGGAACCAGCGTGATCGGCCAGTCGGCCATGCCGCAGTGGCCCTTGATTTCGTCAAACAGGGCGGCGACGTCCACCGCCCCATCCTCCCGGCGCGTGTCAAAATACTCGCCCGTCGGCAGGATCAGCTCGCTCTCAGCCACGCTGCCGAAGCAGCGCTCGAGCCAGTCAAAATTCTCCGCATGCCATCCGGCAGTCTCGTCATCGACGACCGGTCGACGTCGAAACGGCCACATGATCGCTCAGTCCAGAATGAACTTGGAGAAGTCGGTGTGCTTGGCCTTGATGGTCCGCACGGTCCCGGTGGACGAGCGCATCACAATCGTTTCCGTCGTGATGTAGCCCGGGTAAAACCGCACGCCCTCCAGCAAGTTACCGTCGGTCACCCCGGTCGCAGCGAAATACACGTCGCCCCGCGCCATCTCTTCGTGGGTGTAAATCCGGTCGTAGTCGTCAATCCCCATCCGCGACGCGCGCGCCTTATGCTCGTCGGTCTTGAGGATAAGCCGGCCCTGCATCTGACCGCCGATGCACCTCAGCGCAGCGGCCGCCAACACACCCTCAGGTGCACCGCCGGAGCCCATGTAAATGTCGATACCCGTCTCAATCGGGTCGGTGGTGTGGATCACACCCGCCACGTCGCCATCGCCAATCAGCCGGATTGCAGCGCCCGTCTGGCGCACCTCTTCGATCATCTTGGCATGGCGCGGCCGGTCCAAGATGCACGCCGTCACCTCATTGACGGGCACACCCTTCGCCTCGGCCACACGGCGCATCGCCTCTGCAGGCGGCATCTCTAAGTCGACCACACCCGGCGGATAGCCCGGCCCAACGGCGATCTTGTCCATGTAAACGTCAGGCGCGTTCAACAGCGCGCCGCCAGATGCCAGCGCGAGCGTCGCGATGGAATTCGGCATGTCCTTGGCGCACAGCGTCGTCCCCTCCAGAGGATCAAGTGCGATGTCCACCCGCTGCCCGCCGGAGCCCACAGCCTCGCCGATATACAGCATCGGCGCCTCATCGCGCTCGCCCTCGCCGATCACAACGATGCCTTCAATGGAAAGCCGGTTCAGCTCGCGTCGCATGGCATCGACCGCTGCCTGGTCCGCGGCCTTCTCATCGCCGCGGCCACGCAGCCGGGCCGCCGAAACGGCAGCGCGCTCCGTCACGCGCATCACCTCAACGGTGAGGACGCGATCAAGCGCTCCCTTCGGCGTTTTGTCTTCTTGCATCGTTTCTCTCCCGGGGCGCTTGTGCCCTCAGCCAGCATGCGCCTCAGCTGGATGGATCGGCAACCGCAGAGTTCTTAGACCCGCGCGTTTCGACCTGTCTGCCCCCTAAAGACTAGCGGCAATGCGAATGACGTGGGGCTCGCGCACCACCACCTCATCGGCCTGAATGCGCGATAACGCCCGCTTCAGGGCTGCCTCAGTGGTCGGATAGGTCACCAGAATCACAGTCTGCTCCGCGCGCTCGGGCATGTGTTCAGGCCGGTGCGGCGTTTTTTGGACGATCTGTTCCAGCGAAATCCCCTCGCTCGCCATCGCCGCCGCCAGCGCCGCAAACATCCCCGCCCGGTCAGCGATGGGAAGGCGCACATAAAACGCGCCATAGTGCCCCGACGCCTCAGCCTTGCGGAACGGCGTCAGCATCCCTGCCGGCCGCCCCAGTGGCCGCGGCGCCAACCCACGCGCCAAATCGGTGAGGTCGGAGACCACAGCCGTCGCCGTCGCATCGCCCCCCGCGCCAGGCCCCGCGAGCGCCAACTCCCCAAACGCCGGCCCACGGATCGACACAGCGTTCGTCACACCCATCGTCTCGGCAAGCGCACTGCCCCGCGGCACCATCGTGGGGTGCACGCGCTGATCGACGCTGCCATCAACGAACGTCGCAATCCCCAAAAGCTTGATGCGGTAGCCAAGCTCCTCCGCAGCCGCCAGATCCTCCGGTTCAATCCCGCGGATCCCCTCCACCTGCACCGCCGACGCATCAAGCCGCGTGGTGAAGGCAATGGACGACAAAATCGCCAGCTTGTGCGCGGTATCAAAGCCATCGACGTCAAACGTCGGATCAGCCTCGGCGTAGCCCAGCCGCTGCGCCTCCGCGAGGCAGGCCTCAAACGTGTACCCGCCCATCTCCATCTCGCTGAGGATGTAGTTGCAGGTGCCGTTCATGATCCCGAGCACACTCGCGATCGGCACACCCGCCAGATAATCGCGGACCGTGCGGATCGCCGGGATACCGCCCGCCACAGCCGCCTCGTAAAGCAGCGGCGCGTTCGCCGCCTCCGCCTTTTCCACCAGCGCCATGCCGTGCGCGGCGAGGAGCGCCTTGTTGGCCGTCACCACCGCCTTCCCCGCGTCGAGCGCCGCTTCCACAGCCTCCAGCGCCACCCCGCCTTCGCCGCCGATCAGCTCGACAAACACATCAACGTCGCTGCGCGCGAGCGCCACCGGATCATCGAACCAGGCCACGTCGTCGAGCGCCACACCCCGGTCGCGGCTGCGGTCCCGCGCCGACACGCCCTTCAGCACCACCGTGCGGTCCGAACCGCCATAGGTGCGCTCGGCCTGAAGGATGCGGATCACGCCAGTGCCCACAGTGCCAAGGCCGGCAATGCCGATGGTCAGATCGTTAGCGCTCATGAAAAACCGTCCTTGGGTCGGGTCGTTAGGGTCGCGAGTTAACGCCCCTCCCAAGCACAATCCCCGCGCCGCCAAAACCTTTTCGGTTCACAGCCCATTTGCCGCGCGGGATCAAACAGAGCGTCCCGCGCGCAAATCCTGGCGCTACTGAGCGCTTGCAGCGCGCATCGGCATCACATTGTGCCGCCGGTCCATAAAGCGCTTCAGCGAGCGGGCCGCTTGGCGGATGCGTTGCTCATTCTCCACCAGCGCAATGCGCACGTGCCCATCGCCATGCTCGCCAAAGCCAATGCCCGGCGCCACGGCAACGCTCGCCTCTTCCAACAGCTGCTTGGAAAACTCCAAGCTTCCCAAATGCGCCAGCTCCGGCGGGATCGGCGCCCAGGCAAACATCGACGACGCCGGCGATGGGATCGCCCAACCGGCCCGCGTAAAGCTATCCACCAGCACATCGCGCCGGCGCTTATACGTCTCCCGAATTTCCTGGATCGGCTCGTCACCACCGTTCAGCGCCGACGCCGCCGCCACCTGGATCGGCGTAAAGGCGCCATAGTCGAGGTAGCTCTTCACCCGCGCCAGCGCCGCAATCAGCTGCTGGTTGCCCACCGCAAAGCCCATGCGCCACCCCGGCATGGAGAAGGTCTTGGACAGCGAGGTAAACTCCACAGCCACATCCTTCGCGCCCTCCACCTCAAGGATCGAGGGCGGCGGCGTCCCGTCAAAATAGATCTCCGCATAGGCAAGGTCGCTGAGCACGAAAATCTCGTGCTCCTTCGCGAAGCGCACAATGTCCCGGAAAAACTCAATGTCGGCCACATGCGCGCCGGGGTTCGACGGATAGCACAGCACCATCGCAATCGGCTTGGGCACCGAGTGCACCACCGCCCGCTCCAACGCCCGGAAGAGCTCAGGCCCGGGTTCAGCCGGGATCGAACGCGTCGAGCCACCCGCCATCAGAAAGCCAAACGCATGGATCGGGTAAGACGGGTTGGGCGTCAGCACCACATCGCCCGGCGCGGTAATCGCCTGGGCCATGTTGGCAAAGCCTTCCTTGGACCCCAACGTCGCGACGATTTCAGTGTCTGGATCGAGCTTCACCCCAAAGCGCCGCCCATAATACGCCGCCTGAGCCTTTCGCAGCCCGCTAATCCCCTTCGACGCTGAGTACCGGTGGGTCCGCGGCTTCGCGACCGTCTCCACGAGCTTGTCGACAATCACCTGAGGCGTCGGCAAATCCGGGTTGCCCATCCCAAGATCAACAATGTCGGCGCCGGACGCGCGCGCGGACGCCTTCAGCCGGTTCACTTCCTCGAAAACGTACGGCGGCAAGCGCTTGATCTTGTGAAAATTCTGCATCGGAAACCTCAACACACCGGGCAACCACTAGCCTTACAGGCAACAGTTACGGCCGCGTCAACATGTTCCTCAGTTGTAGACGGTCCGCGGCACCGGCGCGTCCGGGTCGATGGGTTGGCCCGGGTCCACCGGTGTAGCTTCCTGCGGCGCCACCTGAGCGGGCGCCAGCGTGGTCGGCTGTGCGTTCGGATCGATCGGTTTGGCTCCCGCCATAATCCGCGCCTGCGTCTGCGCCACATGGGTGCGGGCCCGCTGCTGGAGCGCCCCCACCGCCGATCCGCGCCGGGCCAGTTGACCAGCCCGCGCCGCCGTCACTGCCCCCTCGGACGCCACGGCACGCTCCGCGCCCTCAACCTCAGACGGAGAGCGGGGCAAACCGGCAGCATTGGTCGGGTCAGCCAGCACATTGGCAAAGCCATCCGGATTGATCGCCGGCACCTCGCTGGGGAGCACCGTCGCCTGGCGCTGCGGCAGCGGGATCAGCGGTGTCGATGGATCCAACGAACACCCAGCTAGCGACAATCCCACCAAAATTAAGGGCAGACGCTTCAACAAAATCGCCCTTTCCTCCCCTGAACGGTCGGCAGCGAATCAAAAGTGCGCTAAATCTAAAGCACATCAGGCATCGGCACGTGTTCGCGGTGACACGACAGCCTGCCCCTGAGAAGACCGACCGGCTCTGCCGGCCAAGGAGGATAGCAACGTTATGGCCGAACGTGGCGCCATGGACACAGAAACTTCGCGCGACCCTATCCTGAACTACATCGTCGATAATCCAGAGGCGTTTGCGCAGAACATCGGCCAGATGCTTGCCCACGCCAACGACGCCATGTCCGCCTACGTGGCGCCGCTTGCCGAGGGCGAACTCAAACCGGACTACACAGAGGAAATCACCGAGTGGGTCCGCACGCTGTCGCGCGTCGGCCACTACTGGATGGCCGATCCCCACCGCATGATCGAAGCCCAGTCGCGCCTGGCGACCGGCTGGATGGACCTTTATGCCCACGCCTTCCGCCGCCTCGCCGGCGAAGATGCCCCGCCCGTCGCCACGCCCGACGGCAACGACCGCCGCTTCAAGGACCCCGACTGGACGGCGGTCGAGTTCTTCGACTTCCTGAAACAGGGCTACCTCATCACCACTCGCTGGGCTGCCGGCTTGGTGGAGGAAACCGAGGATCTCGACGAGCACACCCGTGAGAAGGCGAAGTTCTACGTCAGCCAGCTGTCGGCCGCGCTGTCGCCGTCGAACTTCATCCTCACCAACCCCGAGCTCCTGCGCGAAACCGCGTCAACGTCGGGCGAAAACCTCGCCAAGGGCATGAAAATGCTCGCCGAAGACGTCGCACGCGGGCACGGCGAACTGCGCCTTCGCCAATCCGACCCGGAAAAGTTCGCCGTCGGCGAAAACATGGCCCTCACACCCGGCAAAGTGATCCGCGAAAACGAAATTTGCCAGATCATCCAATACACTGCGACCACCAAGGATGTCGCCAAAGAGCCCATCCTCATCATCCCACCGTGGATCAACAAGTTCTACATCCTCGACCTCAACCCCGATAAATCCATGATTAGGTGGTTGGTTGAGCAGGGCCACACCGTCTTCATCTGCTCGTGGATCAACCCGGACGAGTCGCTCGGCCACAAAACCTTCGTCGACTACATGAAAGACGGCGCCATGTTCGCCGTCGATACCGCCACCACCGCCGCCAACGTCGATAGAATCGACATGGTCGGCTACTGCGTCGGCGGCACGCTCGTGTCCATGACGCTCGCCTACATGGCCGCCAACGGCGACGACCGGGTCAACACCGCAACGCTCCTCACCACCCAGGTCGACTTCACCCACGCCGGCGACCTGAAGCTCTTCGTCGACAAAGACCAGCTCTCCACGCTCGAAAAACGCATGCGCGCCAAGGGCTATCTCGACGGTGCGGCCATGGCCTCCGCGTTCAACATGCTACGCGCCAACGATCTCATCTGGCCGTACGTTGTGAACAACTACATCCGCGGCAAAGACCCCTTCCCGTTCGATCTTCTCTACTGGAACTCGGACGCCACGCGCATGCCCGCCGCCAACCACTCCTGGTACCTGCGCAACTTCTATCTGGAGAACCGCTTTTCCAAGGGCGAGTTGGAAGTGGATGGCAAGCCGCTCCTGCTCAGCGACATCAAAGTCCCCCTCTTCAACGTCGCCACCAACGAAGACCACATCGCCCCCGCCCTGTCGGTCTATAAGGGCAACAAACTGTTCGGCGGCCCCGCCCGCTTCGTGCTCACCGGCTCGGGCCACATTGCCGGCGTCGTGAACCCACCGTCCAAGAATAAGTATCAAGTCTGGGTCGATGGCGACGATAGCGGAACGCTGGAGAACTGGCACAAGACGGCCAAGGAAATCCCAGGCTCCTGGTGGCCCGTGTGGGACCAATGGCTCACCGATCATCGCAGCGGCAAACGGGTGCGCGGCCGCAAACCCGGCGGCAGCCACTACAACGCCATCGAGGACGCTCCGGGCCGCTACGTGCGCAAACGCTACTGATGGGCGACGCCTGGGACCGCATGGTCGCGGGCGAGCTCTACCGCGCCGATGACCCAGAACTGCTCGCCCGCGCGGCCGGCTGTGCGCGCGCCCTCGACCGCCTCAACGCGATCAGCGATGCGGACCGCGACGCTCGCCACGACGCGCTCGCCGCACTCTTCGGCCACGTGGGCGAAAACGTCATCATCCGCTCGCCCTTTTACTGCGACTACGGCCGCAACATCTCCATCGGCGATGGCGTGTTCATCAATTTCGGCGCAGTCATCCTCGACGTCGCGCCAGTGCGGATCGGAGCCGGCACACGCATCGGCCCAAACGCCCAGATCCTCACCGCCGATCACCCGCGAGACCCCGAAACGCGCAAAACCGGCCTGGAGCTCGGCCGCCCCATCACCATCGCCGACCACGTCTGGATCGGCGGCGGCGCGATCATCCTGCCCGGCGTCAGCGTCGGCGAAAGCGCCATCATCGGCGCCGGCGCGGTCGTCACCCGCGACGTTCTCCCGGGCGCAACCGTCATGGGCGTACCTGCGAGACCCATCGGCTAATTAACCGCAGACGAACCCGACGACAGTGTTGTGACACCGCGGAACATGCCCGTCCGGTGGTGCGTCCGCGAGTGCGAACACCGCGACCACAAACACACCCGCAACGACTATTGAACCAATCATTTGCATTTTTAATCACCTCGATAAGAAGCGCCAATCCTGGCGCCCAAACGAGATGCGTTGGCTCAATTCACGAACACGTGACGTACATCACGCTTCGGCGGCTTTTGGCGAGGACTAAGGGAAAACTGCCAATCGTGGCACGGCCATTGTTTCCGGCAGCCCGCACATGGCGTTCATGTTCTGCACCGCCTGGCTCGACGCGCCCT
>CAKZYH010000002.1 GCA_937884725.1 uncultured Paracoccaceae bacterium | reverse complement strand
TCAAGCACCATGTAGTTGTTGAGGAGGCGGAACATGTCATCGGTATCGACCTCGCCATAGCCGGGGACGCGCCCACCCATGACCGGTTTGCCCGACTTCCAGCCTTCCTTCAGCTTCGCCACTTGCATGGTGGCAAGACCGGTTGCCAGCTCTTCGATCAGTGCCTTGCGCGGCTTGGTGGCCAAGATCGCGTCCGCGTCCTGATACTGCAGCAGTGCTTTGGGCATGATGTAGACGAAGTTCGCCCGCTCGCGGTACCAGTCGCGCAACAGCACTTCGGCGCGCCGAGAGCGGGTCGCCTCGAAGTGCTGGGTGAGCAGCCAGTGGACGGCATCGGCATGGAGCTGCGCAACGGGATCATCGTCGTTGGCGATGGATCCGGCGAGGACCGAATCGCGGCTCATATACTGCTCGATGAGGCCGTCGGGGTCGTACTGGTAGGCGAAGCCGCCGGACATGCCGTTACCGAAGCCTTTGGCGAATTTGCCAAGGTTGAGGACTGCGCCGTTGGTCATGTACTCGGCGCAGAAGTCGCCCACGCCCTCGACGACAGCGGTTGCGCCGGAGTTGCGGACGGCAAACCGGTCGCCAGCTTCGCCTTCGATGAAGGTGCGCCCACCCGTCGCGCCGAACAGCGCGAAGTTGCCGATGAGGACGTTGTCGGACGCGGCGCCGATGCGGGACGGCGGGGAGCGGACGATGATCTCGCCGCCGCATGCGCCCTTGCCCACGCCATCGTTGCAGGTGCCGGTGTGCTCCATGCGCATGCCGTCGTTGCAGAATGCGCCGTAAGATTGCCCGGCCGAGCCGTGCGTTTTGACGCTGACGGCGCCGGGACGCAGATAGCGCCGGCCCCGGTAGTCCTCGTAGGCGGCCGGGATGTCTTTGTCACGCAGCTGGTGGTTCAGCATCCGCTCGATGTCGATGGCGAGTTGGCCGCCGACGCTCTTGTTGCGGTTGGAGAGGTTGTAGGCGTTGCCGCCGATTTGAACCTCTGTCTTGCCGCCATCGATCAGCGCGCTGCGCACGAGGTCGAGGAGTTGATCGTCGACCGAATAGTCCCGCTCCAGGTAGATCGGGTTTTCGACCGGCACTTCTTCCACCCGCGCGAGCATACTGCGAAGGCGCAGTTGCCCCACCGAGGAGGGGTGGTCGAGGAGGTGCAGGAGGTCGGACCTACCCCGCGCCTCACGCAGCGAGCGGAAGCCGAGGTTGGCGAGGATCTCGCGCACCTCGTGGGCGATGTTGAGGAGATATTGCCCCAGCGCCCGTGGGTCGCCGTCGAACACCTCGGGGTTGGTGGTGAGGCCGGCGGGGCACTTCACGTTGCAGTTTTTGGCCATGACGCATTTCAGCATCATGAGTGCTGTGGTGCCGAACTCGAAGCTGTCGCCGCCGAGTAGCGCGGATTTTACAACGTCTGACCCGGTCTGGTGGGCGCCCGAGCAGCGCAGGATGACCTTTTGGCGGATACCGTTGGCGCACAGGGCGTGGTGGACTTCGGCGATGCCGATTTCGGCGGCGCGGCCTGTGTATTTGAGCGATGTGACAGCGGCGGCGCCCGTGCCTCCAGTGTTGCCGGCGACGTTGATGACGTCGGCGCCGGCTTTGGCAACGCCCACCGCGATGGTGCCGATGCCCTCAGAGCTGACGAGCTTCACGATGACCCGCACGCGGGCCGCTTTTGCGTCGTGGATCAGCTGCGCGAGGTCCTCGATGGAGTAGGTGTCGTGGTGCGGCGGCGGGGAGATGAGCTCCACGCCGGGTGTACCACCGCGCGCGGCGGCGATTTCGACCGTGACCTTTTGGGCCGGAAGCTGGCCGCCTTCGCCGGGCTTTGCACCCTGGCCGATCTTGATCTCGATTTCTTCCAGCGAGGGATCGGCGAGGTAGCCGGCCCAGACGCCAAACCGGCCGGACGCGAACTGCTTGATGCGGGAGGCACGGATGGTGCCGTAGCGGGACAGGTGCTCACCCCCCTCCCCGCTGTTGGACATGCCGCCGACCATGTTGGTGCCGTGGGCCACCGCTTCGTGGGCTGTTGCCACGAGGGCGCCGTGGCTCATGGCGCCCGATGCGAGCGCGGGCATGATTTCGTGCGCGGGCTGCACCTCGGCGAGCGGCACTTCCTCCGGCGCATCGCGTAGGCGGCTGATGTAATCCAGCCCTTTGCCCTCGCAGGTGACGTGAAGTGCGCCTTTGGCGATCCAATGGCCTTTGATCGAGCTGCCGAACCGGTCGACGAGCGACTGGGCGAGCGCATCGAGACGGCTGATGTCCCGCGCCAAGGGGCCGGTGAGCCTAAGCTGATAGTGGCCGGGGTGGATTTCGCGGCAGGTTAGCCCGCGGATGACGAAGTCGTTGTTCCCGGCGCGGTTGAACTCCATCATTTCGTGACGGATTTCGTCGTGCTCGCGCAGGAACGTGATGTCTGCCGGGAATGCCAGAACGTCCCGCAGCGCGGCGGGGCGCTTGGAGCGCTCCTCGGTCATGTTCTGCGAGAAGCGGCGGTAGCCTGGCGTGATGTCGAACGCGTCGATGGCTTCGGGCGTCAGCTTGTCGAAGCTGGTGTGGACGTAGCCGGTTTCGTCGATGCCGAACGCGTCGCGCATTTTGCCGAGCGTCATCAGCCGCATGGTGTCGGCCGTTTCTGCCGTCTCGTCGTTGGCAAAAGCGATCTTCTCTTCCGTGAGGTCGACAAACCCGCGGACCGCAGCGACGCCGTAGGAGTGGCCCGCACCTTCGCTGCGCTCCTTAAAGAGCCCGAGGATCGGGATGTCGGCGTCTTTTTTCACCGTCAGCGCACGCGCATGCCAGTCGGCCGCGGAACGGGCGATGACGTTGAAGCCAACGCCGCCCACAGGGCTCACCATGTTGGGGAAGTAGCGCTTCAGGACGGGATCATCGGTGTCGAGGAAGTTGGGCTCGAAGAACTCACCGCCAGAGTAGCTTTCGACGGTACAAAGCCCGACCTTGCCCATCGTCTTCATCAGCGACTTTTCGGCCGCTTTGACGAACTTCTTGTAGGCCGCAGCGGGATCGTCCGGATAAAGCTGCTCGGCGCGAAGCCGGACTCCGAGAGGGTAAACGGCGGCGGCGCCAAACCCCAGCGCGCAGGCGATGTGGTGCGCCGAGGCGATCTGGCCGCTTTCGACAATCAGCGAGACCTTGAAGCGCAGTCCCTCTTCGATGAGGCGCTGGTTCACTGCCGAGACGGCGAGCGTCATCGGCATGGCAGCCCGGGCACGGGAAGCATGCCGGTCGCTGATGATGATGATACCGCCCTTGTCGCGCGCGCGGTGCTCAACCTCGGTGCACAGGTCGTCGATCGCGTCGATGAGCGCCCGCTCGTTGGCCGCTGCGTCGTTCAGATCGGGCTCGAAGAGCGCCTGGAAGGTGGCCCGCGGACAGACATCCTGCGCCTTGATCTTCAGCATGTCCGTCATGGTGAGGATCGGCGAGGACAGCATGATCTGCTTTGTGCCCGTCGCGCCGCCACGCGGTTTGGCGCCAAGGGCCACCCGCAGCGTCATGCCGTCGGCTTCGCGGATTGAGTCGAGCGGCGGGTTGGTCACCTGCGCGAACCGCTGCGAGAAGTATTTTGCGATGCCGCCTTCGTTGTCCGACAGCGCGTTGATGGCGTTGCCGTATCCCATCGCGGAGACCTTCTCCACGCCGTTTTCCAGCATGGGGTCCATGAGGAAGCGGAAGCTCTCCTGGTTGTGGGAGTACGCGACGTGGCGCGCCGGTGTTTCCAGGTCGCCGTCGTAGCGTTTTACCGCCTGGGCGTGATCAACAAGGCTTTGCGGCAGATCGTCCACGTGCACCTGCGCTTCGGCGAGCAGAGCGGAGTAGTCGCGCTCTTTCGCAAGCTTCTCCAGCGCTTGGCGCGTATCGTAGCAGCGCTTCTCGTCGTGGTCGTAGTAGAGCATGCCGCCGGCCTCGATGCGGCCACGGCTGACGACGCTCTCGTTCGGGAACGTGATTTGGCCGGCCTCCGACGTGACGGCCACGAACTCCTCGGTTTCGATGGACCGCAGCGGGCGCAGCCCCAGCCGGTCAAGCCGAGCGCCGATAATGCGGCCATCGCCGAAGATCAGCGCGGCGGGTCCGTCGTTCTTCTCCTCGTAGAGCGAGAAGTAGGCGAGCATATCGCGCACGTTGGTGGGCAGCGTCTCGTCGTTCTCCCAGGCGGGCGGCATCATCGACACCACCGCTTCGACGAGGTCGAGATCGTCGTCGAATATGCGGGACTGCAGCGTCTGATCGAGGCGGCAGCTGTCGGACTGACCCGTTGGGCTGACGATCAAGCTGTTGCGCGCCCGGGCCACCGCGGCCTCAGACAACCGGTTTTTCTTATCGGTGTTGAGTTCGCCGTTGTGGGCCATCAGCCGGAAGGGCTGGGCCATTGTGGAGCGCGGCTGGGTGTTGGTCGAAAAGCGCGTATGGAAGAACAGCGAGTGGACGGCGTGGTCCTCGTCGCTGAGGTCCTTGAAGTAGGGGACCACCTCATAGGAGTTGAGCCGGCCTTTGAGGACCTGCGTGCGCGAGGAGAGCGAGAGCGGGTAAAGCCCTTCGAGCGCGGGGTCGGTGTAGGCAATGGCCTCAATGGCGAGGAGGACCGTGTTGAGTTTGCGGTCGAATAGCGCCGGCGCCATGCCCTCGGGCGCGGCGAACACCCACTGGCGAATGGGCAGCTGAAGCGGAATGGCCTTTTCACGGATGGCGGTGTTGTCGACCGGGACGTCGCGGACCGCGAGGATGGCCATGCCTTCAGCGGCGAGCGCGTCCTCAATGATCCCGTAGGAGCGTTCGTGCTCAGCCGCATCGTCCGGCAGGAAGAAGTTGCCGACGCCGAACGTGCCGGCGGCTAAGGGACGGCCGACGATCCTGGAGAAGAAGCTTAGCGAAAGATCGACGCTCACGCCGGCGCCATCGCCCACACCCTCCGATGACATTCCTCCTCGGTGCGGCACAGCACACAACGCCTCATGCGCGTGGCGCATCAGGGCATGAGTCTGTTTGCCGTCCTTCCGGGTGAGGAAGCCAACGCCACAGCTGTCGCTATCAAAGCTCGTATCGTAGAGCCCGAGGGGTGCACCTAGCTTCGTCAAATACGCGTTCCTTATTCTTGTGCGTTCAAACGCAAGTTATCCTGTTAGTGTACTCGTCATCCGCGACAGTAAATGGGCCGCGGCCCAGTGCCTGTCACGCCTTGCAACTTCGCAGTCCTTGGCGGTGCGCCACTGCTATAAGGACATGGCAGAAATTTCAACTACGGCGACCGGCGTTGCATCATGGGTCGCAGCGGCGATTTTACGCTGCAAACGGCACGATATTCGGCGTTTTCGGGCCGTAGTGTGGCGGCGCTGCAGAAACAGGCAATTGTGCAGCGCCGTGGTTTTTTAGACTATCATGAACCTTGACAACCGTGCCATGCGGCCGACCGCCGAGGCGCGTCAGGACGCGCCGGTGACGAGTTTGACCTCTAAAAAGTCCTCAAGACCCCATTCGCCGCCTTCGCGCCCGTTGCCGGACTGACGTTGGCCGCCGAAGGGCATTCCAGGACCGTGCGACTTGCCATTGATCTCAACCATGCCACTGCGCAGTTCACGGGCGGCCCGCAGCGCTTTTTCCATGTCCTGGGTTTGGACATAGTTAGTGAGACCGTAGGCGGTGTCGTTGGCCATCTCCAGCGCCTCTTCCTCGCTGTCAAACGGGGTCATGGCGAGGACGGGGCCGAAAATTTCTTCCTTCCAGATGGTCATGTCCTGGTTGACGTCGGCAAACACGGTCGGCCGGGCGAAATAGCCCCGGTTCAGCCCGTCAGGACGGCCCGTGCCACCGGCGACGAGACGGCCGCCTTCATCAATGCCCTTCTGGATGAGGCCTTGGATTTTGTCCCACTGCACCTCAGAGACAACGGGACCGATGGTCGGGCCCTCCACGTTCGCGGCCGCCACCTTAGTGGTTTCAGCGACTTTGATGGCGGTGTCGACGGCCTCATCGTAGCGCGAGCGCTCGACCAGCATGCGGGTGGGCGCGTTGCACGACTGACCCGAGTTATTGAAGCAGTGGCGCACGCCCCGCTCCACGGCCTTCTCGTCAGCGTCGGCGAAGACGATGTTGGCGCCCTTGCCGCCAAGCTCCAGCGTGACGCGTTTGATGCTGTCGGCGGCGTTCTTGGTGATCAGCTTGCCGGCGCGGGTGGAGCCGGTGAAGCTCACCATGTCGACGTCTGGGTGGAGCGAGAGCTGGGTGCCGACGCCGGCGCCATCGCCGTTGACCATGTTAAAGACGCCTTTGGGGAGGTCGGCTGCGTCCATGATCTCGGCGAACAGGTAGGACGACATCGGCGCCACTTCGGAGGGTTTGAGCACCATGGTGCAGCCTGCCGCGAGCGCGGGCGCCACTTTAAGCGTGACCTGGTTCATCGGCCAGTTCCACGGCGTGATGAGCGCGCAGACGCCGATGGGCTCCATATAGACCCGGAAGCTTGAGCCGTTGCCGCCGTGGTGGGTCTCAAACTCGTAGTTCTCGAGCGCTTTGATGGATGCCTTGAAGTGACCGGCGCCAACAGCGGCCTGGGCGGCGCGGGCGAGCGCGATGGGGGCGCCCATTTCTTGGCTGATGACCTCAGCCATCTCTTCAATTCGGTCCATATAGGCTGCGAGGACGCGCCGCATCACGTCGGCGCGCTCAGCCTTGGTGGTGCTTTTCCAGGCGGGCAGCGCGGCCTTCGCTGCGGCGACCGCGGCGTTGGTGTCGGCCTGACCGCCAAGGGTGATGGTGGCGAAAGCTTCTTCGTTCGAGGGGTTGAGCACAGTGAACGGCGTGCCCTCGCGAGGCCTCACCCACTCGCCATCGATGTAAAACTGCGTTGCGTCTTTCATCGTAATCCCTCCTGTGGATCCGACGTTGCCGCGTCGTGTGTGCGGCCCACCGGAAATTCGTTATCGGGCGCGCGACTGCGTGCTCACCCCCGCGCCTTTATATGCCAACCGGCACGTCTCGGAAATGGGTGCGGTCAATCACCAGTGTCCCACAGCTAAGCAGGCATTGTCTCGTGCACCTTGGGCCAACGTGATCCTGCGCGAGCCCAGATCGCTCTACAGGCGCGTAAAAGCGGCTAAGGCACTGATCGCGATACGTGTTTCAAGCTCATCGCGACCGCTGCGCTCCATGTCGCTTGGGCGCCTCACGACATATCCGTTGCGGCGGAGCTTCCCCTGGGCCTGTTGCGCGGCAGCTTTGGCCGCTCCAGACGCTGACCCCACCGCAAGCGCTTCCAAAACGGTCGTTTCGGAAGCGGTCAGCAACCCTGTGTCAGGCGGAGCGTGTCGCTGCTGTCCCAGGTGCGCAAACAGCTCAAACAAGTGCGGTAGCGCCTCATAGACAGCGTTGGATGCCAAGCGTCTTGCGAGCCTGTGTTGGGTGACGGCTGGCAAAGGCGCACAACACCACTCGCGAAACAGCAGGACAATGAGCGCCTCATCGGCCGACAAGTCTGCCAATCCGAGCAGTGGGGCCACAGGGCTAGGAGTGCGTTCAGGGGTATTCATATTGTAATAAAAAGACTTCTAATCGCACTCAGTGCGGCGTCATCTCAAATTTTTGCAGTTATTAATTAGTCTAATGCTGCTTAAGTGCGTGTTATGCGATTGTGTTGACACTGCTAACTCTCAAAATTATTTGATAATCCTCGTCAGCGCCCGTTAAACCAACGCCGAACTGTAATCATTGTGCGTTTTGCGTCAATGCGTTGCTTGCTGCAGACGACTGGCATCGGAGGCTTACTATGGCTGCCCACCAAAGTGGTTCACTTTTGAACACGGAAGTCCGTCAGTTGGGACGTTTTGTGGCCGCAGCTGACCATAAAACCATGTCGCACGATGCTAGGGACGAGCTGAAGAAGCGCATTCTCGATACTATTGGCGTCGCCATCGGAGCGCTGGACGGCGAGCCGATCAAGATGATCCGCGAGCATCAGGACGATTTTGGTGGGAAGCCTTTGGCGACTCTCATCGGTGGTGGCAAAACCTCGCCGGACCGAGCTGCATTTTATAATGGCGCACTTAGCCGATACTTAGACTTCATGGATAGTTACCTCGCCAAAGGTGAGACTTGCCATCAGTCCGATAACTTTGGTGCTGTTCTCGCTGCTGCGGAATATGCAAATGCTTCGGGTGATCAACTGCTGTCAGCGATGGCGGTGGCTTACCAAGTTCAGGGGCGTTTGTGCGATGTGGCTCCGGTCAGAGCGAAAGGCTTTGATCACACTGTGCAGGGCGCCTATGCCTCCGCCGCCGGCGTTGCCCGTGCGCTCGGTCTCGATGCTGAGAAGACTGCGAACGCCATCGCGATCTCGGGGACCTGCAATAACGCCTTGCGCGTGACCCGCACCGGCGCCCTCAGCCACTGGAAAGGCCTTGCCTATCCCCAAGCCGGGTTTGTCGGCTGCCATGCCGGCTTTCTTGCCATGCGCGGGATCACTGGTCCGGAAGAGGTTTTTGAAGGCAACAAAGGTTTCAAAGAATCGATAGCCGGACCGTTTGACATCGATTGGTCCAAAGAGGACCTGGAAAACGTTCTGCGTTCGATCATCAAGAAGTACAACGCTGAGATACACTCGCAGTCATCCATCGAAGGCGCGCTGGAGCTACAAGCGGACAAAGGATTCACTTGGGACCAGATAGCTCATATCGACATCGATATTTTCGATGTCGCCTTCCACATCATCGGTGGCGGCGAGGAAGGTGATAAAACCATCATCCGCACCAAGGAAGAGGCGGACCACTCGCTTCAATACATGGTCGGTGTTGCTCTTATTGACGGCAATGTTCTGCCCGCCCAGTACGAAGGTGACCGCGTCACCCGTGACGACATTCAGGGCCTTCTGAAGCGTTTCACCGTCAAGCCGAAGCAGGAATATGGCGACCGCTTCCCGGTGGAAGTCTGCACCGACATTACGATCACGCTGAAAGACGGCGCGCAGCACACCATCACAAAGACCGACTACGAAGGCTTCAATACCCGCCCCATGAGCTGGCCGACGGTGGAAGCTAAATTCACCGATCTCGCCACCCCCTACACCAGCGAGCGGACGCGCAACGCCATCGTCGAAGCGGTCAAAAATCTTGAACGCATGAGCACTCGCGAATTCGCCGAAATCCTCGGAAATCTGAAAGCATAGGGAGACGTGCCATGGACTCTATGAGCCCAAAACAACAGTCGGAAACCTGGAAGAACCGCAGTTTCCCTTACATCCCGATGAATGAGCGGGACCCGAAGCCTCGCACCAAATCGATCACCGAGATTCGCGGCCCCTACTACGCCATGACCCCGCTCACCTATACCCGCGAGCTGCTCGAGGGCATGGGGGAGCATGTGGACGGCTACAAGTATGCCGGTGGTTCGTTCAGCTTGATGCCGGCCGAGTTTGTGAAAAAGCTCAACCGGATCTGCCACGACCACGGTGTCTATGTTTCCACCGGCGGCTGGATCGAGAACGTTTTGGCCCGCGCGCCCACACAGATTGATGCCTACATCGAGGAATGCAAACGGCTCGAATTCGACATGATCGAGCTTTCTACCGGCTTCATTCAGCTGCCGACACCTGACCTCATCCGCCTTATCGAGAAGGTCAAAAAGGCCGGCCTAAAGCCAAAACCTGAAATCGGCATCCAGTTCGGCGCTGGCGGGGATACGTCCAAGGCGGAGTTGGAGGCGGAGGGGACCCGTGACCCGCAGATCCTGATCGATACCGCCAACGAATGTCTCAACGCCGGTGCGTCGATTATCATGATCGAGTCGGAAGGGATTACCGAAAACGCCGATCCTTGGCGCACCGATGTGGCGGCCAAGATCATGAAGCAAGTCGGCATGGAGAACGTGATGTTCGAAGCCGCCGACCCCGAAGTTTTCTCCTGGTACATCAAGAACTACGGCATCGACGTGAACGTTTTTGTCGATCACAGCCAGATCGTCCAGTTGGAATGCCTGCGAAGGGGCATTTGGGGGACGAAGTCGACCTTCGGGCGGATCACCACCCATCGCTGATGGGATGAGTAGGACGAAGTTGAGGGGTGGGCCGCCGCGCTCCCCCCTTCTTTTTTTCGGCAGTCCGTTTCAACACTGTTGGTGACGTCACTCACCGGCAGGCCGACCCATGAAGAAGCGCATCCTCATCACTGAGTTCATGGATGAAGGCGCCATTGAGCTGCTCGCCGACCACGATGTCAGCGTTGAGCCTAAGCTTTACGCAGACCGCAGCGCGCTCCTCGCTGCAGTGGCTGAGGTCGATGCTCTCATCGTGCGCAATCAGACCCGCGTGGACGCTGAGATCATCGATGCTGCGCCACGCCTGAGGGCGGTGGGCCGGCTGGGCGTGGGCTTTGATAACATTGACGTTGATGCCTGCTCGGCGCGCAACATCGCGGTGCTGCCCGCCACCGGGGCCAACGCTGTTTCGGTGGCCGAGTATGTGATCGCCACCGCCATGACCCTTGTGCGCGGTTCGCTGTCTTCAAGCAGCGCGGTCGCGGCAGGTGAATGGCCGCGCGTCCAGCTGAGCGGTGGCGGCGAGATTTCCGGGCGCACCATCGGGCTGGTCGGGTTTGGCACCATCGCCCAAGCCGTTGCGATCCGTGCCGCAGCAATGGGAATGACAGTCGCGGCCTACGACCCTCTGCGCCCCGCGGTCGATCCGGCATGGCAGCAAGCCGAGCGGGTGGAAGATCTCGACACGCTGCTTTCCATGGCCGACGTCATTTCGCTGCACGTACCGCTCACATCTGAAACCCGCGACCTCATTGATGAAGCTGCCCTATCGCGAATGAAGCCGGCAGCGGTTCTTATCAACACGGCCCGCGGCGGCATTGTCGATGAACCGGCCCTTGTCGCTGCCTTGAAAGCTGGAAGGATTGCGGGCGCGGCGCTCGACGTGTTTGCCATCGAGCCGCTCGACGTAGATGTCGCCCTCCTGTTTCGAGGAGTGCCAAACATCATTCTCACCCCGCACGTCGCGGGCGTGACAGCAGAGAGCAACGTGCGTGTGAGCACCGTCACTGCACAGAACGTCCTGCGAATCCTCGAAGGCGGCTGAGGCGCGTTCTCGGTTGGCCCGCTGCTGCGCTTGATCGCAATCTTCCCTCTTCCCCATCGCGCTGGGCTTTGCTCTAACATGACACCAACGCGTGATGAGGATACTGCATCGCGCGCCAAAAAACGGGCAGATCGCGGGCGGCCGGCGACTCGCATCGTAAAGCCTAGAACAAGCCGGCTATTGGGAGAGACCCATGAATTTCCTTTTGAAATCCGCCGCAGCGGCTGTCGCGCTCGGTGCTTTGGCCACCACCCCGGCGCTGGCCAATGACAGCTATTTGGAGCGCCAGGTCAGCTACATCATTCCGTTTGGCCCCGGCGGCGAATCGGACGTGACGGCGCGCTTCCAGCAGCCGTTCTTTAAGGACAAGTTCGGCCACGACCTGGTCATTTCCTATAAGCCCGGCGGCGGTGGTGCCGTGGGTTGGTCGCAGCTCAACACCATGGAAGCTGACGGGCACACGATCATGGGCATGAACCTGCCCCACACCATCGTGAAGCCGCGCACCGGCGATGTGGGCTTCACCACCGATGATGTCACCAACGTCTACATCTTCCACTATACGCCCGACGCCATCGTGGTGCGCGCGGATAGCGACTTCGAGACCCTTCAGGACCTCATCGATTTTGCCAAGGAAAACCCGCGTCAGGTGACGATGTCTGGCTCGGGCAAGGGCACTGCGAACCACCTGGCGCAGGTGCGGTTTGACAATATGGCCGACATCGAGACCACCTACGTGGCGTTTAAGGGCACCGGTGCCGCGGTGACTGCGCTCCTTGGTGAGCAGGTTGTGGCCGAGTGGGGCTACACCACTGTCGGCGCGAAACAGGGCGATGCCGTGCGTCTTCTGGCAGTTGCGATGGAAGAGCGTCACCCCGCCTTCCCGGACGTGCCGACGTTTAAAGAGCTTGGCTTTGACATCGTCTCCGGCGCGTACCGCGGCATTGCCGTTCCCGCCGATACGCCTGAGGACGTGCGTCAGCAGCTATCCGACAAAATCGCTGAGATCAACGCTGATCCAGACTTCCAAAAGCAAATGCTGGACGGTGGTTTTGCGCTCATCGACGTCGCCTATGGCGATGACATGGACGCGTTCATGGCTGAGAAGACCGAGAGCTATCTGAACGCTGCCCGCAGCGCCGGCCTCGTCGACTAATAGGGTGCGGGCCGGTTTAGCCGGCCCTGCCCTACGGCCCGCATAATGCTCGACTATTTCATCGGAGCGTTTTCGCCGCTCAACGTGCTTCTCGCGCTGGGCGGCGTTGCTGCGGGCACGATCATCGGCTCGATCCCGGGCCTGACGGCCACCATGGCTGTGGCGGTTCTTGTGCCGCTGACGTTTGCGATGGCGCCTGAGTCGGCGCTGATCCTGATGGGCGCCATCTATACCGGTGCCATTTATGGCGGCGCGTATGCCGCGATCCTTCTCAATACGCCGGGCACACCGTCTGCCATTGCGACGACGTTCGACGGCTATCCGATGGCCAAGCGCGGCGATGGCGATTTGGCCGTGTCGGTCGCGTGCCTTTCCAGCGTTGTTGGCGGGTTGGTGGGGGCTCTGGCGTTGCTTCTTCTGGCGCCGCCGCTGGCGCGGGCCGCGCTGGCATTTGGGCCAGTTGAGTATTTTTGGCTGGCGGTTTTTGGGCTGTCGCTGATTTCGGCGCTGTCCACTGGCGACTTCCTGAAAGGGATGATCGCTGCCTGTTTGGGCCTCATTCTGGCGATGATCGGGATCTCCGAGATTTCGGCCGAAGTCCGCCTGACGTTTGGCTCCACGACGCTGCTTGGCGGGATTGAGATCGTCTCGGCTCTCATCGGGCTTTACTGCATTCCGGTGCTGATGGGGCTTGTGGCAACGCGCGACCGGCACCTCGCTGAGGGTGGCGGTACGCGCGGGTTTCGCTTGCCTGAGGCAATCCGCGTGGTGCTGCGGAAAAATTGGTTCAATGTGAGCCGCAGCTCTGTGATTGGGACGCTGGTGGGCGCCCTTCCCGGTGCCGGCGGTTCGATTGCGGGGCTCGTTGCGTATTCCGAAGCGAGGCGCTCGGCCAAAGATCGGGACACGTACGGCAAGGGGAACCCTGGCGGTATTGTGGCGACTGAGTCGGCCAATAACGCCACGGTGGGCGGAGGGTTTATCCCGACACTGGTTCTCGGCATTCCAGGGACGCCGCCTGATGCGGTGATCCTTGGTGCGCTGCTTGTTCAGGGGGTGCGCA
>CAKZYH010000001.1 GCA_937884725.1 uncultured Paracoccaceae bacterium | reverse complement strand
ATCGGGACCGAGACCCATTAGATCGACGCGTCGATGTGTTGATATCCTGCATACGCCGAAAGCTGAAGTTGAACGAGTTGTCGAACATCAGAACGGTGCACCGTGTTGGCTATATCATCGATTGAGATCAATAACGGTGGTGATGGGTGCGGGTGTTTTGCTGATATTGGATGAGTATTGAAGGCAATTGGGTCACTGCCCCGTCGATCGATCAGATTTTTCTAAGCGGGATGGTCGCAGCGGCGGGCTCTGGCGAGAGCGCTGCAAAGCAGTCTTTTATGGCGGAGATGGCTTCGCGCACTGCTGGCGCGAGTTCATCGCTGCCGGTGTCCAGCACGCTGGTAAGGCGGGACAACTCGGCGGTGATCGTATCGAGGCGTTGGCTGATGTCAGCGGGCGATGCACCCAATTGATTGGCGACAGCTTCGGTGACGTAATGGATCAAAGTGCTCTAGCGCCGGCCTGTTGCACGCGGCCTACCGCAACGATTGCGAGGATTGCGGCGAGGACAATCAAGATCCCAGTGGCGTTGACGATATCTTTGCGCGCCTGCGTGCGGGGAGCGGAAGCCTGATCTGAACGAGGGCGATCCTGTGACCGCGCTGGAGCGGCTGGTGGTGTTCACGTTCGACTTCTTTGAGAACAACGAGACCCTTGTTCGCTTGACGCGGGCGGAGAATACGTTGGCAGGCCGGTATGTGCGCCATTCGCGGATGATCGAGGCGATGTCGACGCCGTTGATCGATGCCATCAACGGCTTGCTGCGACGGGGGCTAGTGGAGGGCGTGTTTCGTGAGGAAATCGATGCGCTGCAACTTTATGTGAGTATCGTGACGCTGAGTGCGCACCATATCAGTAACCGGCGCATACTCTCGGTCGCATTCGGTCAGGATTTGGGCGATCCGGAGTGGACGGCAGCGCGGCGCGGCCATGCGATCAGTTTGGTGCGCGCCTACGTGCTCAAACCTGCATCATCGGTGATAACTGAACAGCCTTCGCCAGTGAGTAAACGCTCACTACAATGACGTTTTGACAGATCAAATAGCCACGGGGAACGACCATGGGCGCCATTGACGATCGGATTGCCGCGCTTGGCCTTGAGTTGCCGCCGCCGTGGACCCCGCGGGGCAAATTCGCACCGTTTCGGCGGGACGGGCAGACGGTCTTTCTCTCGGGGCAGATCTGCGAGTGGGATGGTGAGGTGACGCTGGCCGGCCCTGTAGGGACTGATGATGAGGCAATTGAGGAGGCAGCGAAGGCGGCACGGGTGTGTGCCCTCAACTTGATTTACTGCCTGCGGCTGGCTTGCGATGGCGACCTTGACCGGGTGGAGGCGTTTATTCGCGTGGGCGGGTTTGTGAATTGCCTTTCAGGCTTTCCCTATAGTCCGCGGGTCATCAATGGCGCCTCTGACGTGTTTCACGAGGTGTTCGGGGAGCGTGGAGTTCATGCACGGACCGCGGTTGGCGTTGCTGGCTTGCCGGGGAACGCTGCCGTGGAGGTGGACGCCATCGTGAGGGTGTTGCCTGGATAAAGGGGGTTGGCGCGGAGAGCGGCGGCGCGGCGGCTTCCAGGTGCTCAGCGATGGCGAGCGCGCTCTGGTCGCGCCCCGGCGCCGCCGCGACCATGATGGCGAGCGGCAAGCCGTTATCGCTGCCCCAAGGCGCGCTGACGAGCGGGCCGCCAAAGACGGTCCATGGCGTGAGCATGCGCTGATGGCCGGTGCCTGAGGTAAAGCTGGGGGCGGCTCCCTGAGTTGCCAGCGCGATGAGGGCGTCGAAGGGGGCCGTGTTGGTCCACACACGCTCGCGGGCCGCATCGAGCCTCGGCATTGTGCTGTTGCATGTGGCGGCAGAGATGCTGGTGCGATGCGTGAGCACTGCGGCAAAGCTTGGCCGCAGGCGCTGTAGGTGCTGCAGGAGATGGCCGTGAAGGGTGGTGGCCTCGTGGAGTATGACTATGCGGCGGTCGGCGACGACGGCGGCGAAGTCAACGTCGAGCGGGAGTGGTTCGAGGTCGGCGCCTTCTGTTGTGAGCGCGTGGGCCGCTTAGGCGTGGGCGGCGAGCGCGGGCGGGGTGATGGGGACCGATGCGCCGGGGGTAACGACGGCGATCCGCCTGTTGGCGATGGCGTTTGGGTCAGCGGTGTGGTCGGCCGGTGATTGTACGCACGCGGTGAGGGCGGCCTGGCGCTCACCATGGACGCCATTGACGTTGACCCCATCGCACGGCGTGAAAGCGGCGTGTGGGTGCCATCAACACCTTCTATCAGGCTCAGCACAACATGAAGCTGGTGGCGATGATGTCGGTGAGCATGGAGGGGCATCACTTGTTCATCAAGGAGCCGCTGAGCGCAGAGGGCGATTTGACCGGGCGCAAGGTGCGCGGGACGCGGACGTATTTCGGGCCGATCCGTGCGCTGGGGGCTGAACCTGTGGTGTTGCCGGGCTTGCAGATTTGTTCTGCATTGCAGACCGGGATTGTGGAAGGCGCGGGTTGGCCGGCGGCCGGCCTGGTGTCGATGAAGCACTATGAGGTTGCGAACTATCGCCTGCGGCCGACGTTCGATGCGGCGACCCAGCCTGTACCTGTGAATCTTGATAGCTGGAACGCCCTTACAGAAGAAGATCAGAATATTCTGCTTGAAGCCGGGCGCATTACTGAATTGGAGATGTCTTGGCTGGGGAATGCAATCCAGGCTGAAGAGGATGCCGAGCTCGACCGGCTGGGTGTTGAGGTGCAGACGGTGTCGCCGGAGATGGCGAAGTAGGTGCAGACCCCTTTGTGCGCGGGCATGACGTGGTGACTGCGGGCGGGCTGTGAATTTCCATGATGGGGTTGGCGGCCATCCTTGCCGCCTACGCCTATGAGGTGGTTGCGCGCTACGGCCCTGATTCTCCGACCGTTTGGTCCACCGACCTGGTGTCGTACCTCATTCTGTTCGGGACGTTTATGGCAATGTCTGAGGTGACGCGGACGGCAAGCCATGTGGCTGTTTCGGTGGTGCTGGAGCTATTCCCGCCTGTCGCCGCCGTGTTCGCCGGACGCGTGATCGCGCTGGCGGGGGCGGTGGTGTGCGCGTTCCTGGCGCATCTGGCGTTCGGTGAGACGATGCGGCAGGCCGATTGCGGGGTGCGGATGATAGCGGCGGTGCTCCCGCTGAGTGTGCTGGTGATTAATATTGCAACGCTCGCGAATGTTTCGGTGGCGGGCCTCCGGATCGCTGGGGTGATTTCAGATCTTTTGCTGGCGACGCATTTTCTTACCTATACTTTGGCACGCGTTCAAGCCGACCCGTCGCGGGCGCCGATGGGGGAGGATGCGGGGGACGGATCGCGCCTCATCGCCTTTGTGACGCGTTTGCCGTTTCTTATCATCGTAGCGTCGGTGATGGGCCTGAGTTTGTCTGGTATTGCCACGCAGGCTGAGAGTGCTGCGACGGGGGTGATCGGTGCGATGATCACTCCCGCGCTGTTTGGTAAGCTCACACTGAAGATGATTGTCGAGGCGCTGCGCGGTTCGGCGATGATCATTGTCATCATAGCGTCGTCGACGCTGCTCAGTCAGCGTCTTGTGATCTCTGGCGCTAGCGTGGCGCCGCCCGAGAGTGTGTCGACGCTCGATCTGAGCCCGGTGCTAATGCTGCTGAACGTCACGCTTGGAGGAACTACACCGCCGGTTGGCTAGGCGATGTTTGCGTTTAAGGGCGCGGCGGATGTTCCGATGAGCGAATTGTACGGTGCGGCTTACCCATTTGTTGGGTTTTTTATCTTGGACATGGTCATTGTTGCGCTCTTTCCACCGCTGGCGACTTGGTTGCCCCCACTCTTGTAAGCGCGCAGCCTGTCTCCGTGAGGCATCGTGCTGTTTCGGGTGAGCGGAAA